>JAATGK010000382.1 GCA_015654715.1 Alphaproteobacteria bacterium | reverse complement strand
TGGAACCGACTGATTGAGGCTTTTGGTTGAAAAATTGGAGTCCGCAGAATTTGAAAATTTGACGTCTTCACGCTGCCCACCGCTGCAATTGAGAATTATTCGCATTTATCAGGTTGACGAATGCGTTGTCAATGCGTTTCGAGCAGCACTGCTCGCAGCCTCTCCGTATCTCTGGCGTGGAACGTGGTGGTTGAGTGCTGGGGTCCGCAAAGACCGTTCGTCGCGTCGTATCGCCGATGAACGGCGCCGGGACTATCGATCTTCGACGGGGAAGGCTTTGAGCGTGTTGCGGTTCAGTGAGTCATGCCGGCGAGTTTCATCACCAGGCGCAAGAGAGAGGCGACGATACCGAGGCCGACCACGCTTGCAGTCCAGATCAGCACCATCCAGCCGATGCGGTGTGCCCAGAGACGAGGTGAGGAGCCGTTCGCTTTCATCAGTGATAGCCCTCGCCGGCCTTCACCTTGCCGCGAAAGACGTAATAGGACCACGCCGTGTAGCCGAGGATGAAGGGGATGATGCACAAGGCCCCAATCAAAGTGAAGCTCAAGCTCTGCGAGGGTGAGGCGGCCTCCCAGATGGAGATGGCTGGCGGGATGATATTCGGCCACAGGCTGATGGCAAGGCCCAGATAACCCAGGGCCAAGATGGCGAGCGCCAGCAGAAACGGCGACACATGCGTGTCACGCTTCAGCGCGCGCAGGATCAGTCCGGTCGTGGCCGCGACCAACACCGGAACCGGCGCGAGAAAGAGGATGTTGGGCCAGGAGAACCAGCGCGTGGCGATGTCCGCATGCATGAGGGGAGTCCAAATGCTGACGGCGATGATCACCAGGAACAGGGCAATAGTGACGACCCTGGACAAATCCCGCATCCGCTGCTGCAGCGCCCCTTCGGTCTTCATCACCAGCCACGTCGTGCCGAGCAGCGCATAAGCGACCAGCAAGCCAAAGCCGGTGAACAGGCTGAAGGGCGTCAACCAATCGAACAATCCGCCGGCATAGGCGCCGTCCTTGACGGCGAAGCCGTTGATGAACGCACCGAGCGCCACGCCCTGGAAGAAGGTCGCGATATAAGAGCCCCAGGCAAAGGCTTTGTCCCAAAACGGCCGGTGCGACAGGTCGGCCTTGAAGCGGAACTCGAACGCAACCCCGCGCCAGATCAGGCCTGCCAGCATCGCCACCAGCGGCAGATAGAGTGCGCTGAGGATGACGGCGTAAGCCATCGGAAAACCTGCAAGCAGTCCGGCACCGCCCAGCACCAGCCAAGTCTCGTTGCCGTCCCAGACCGGCGCCACGGTATTGACCATGGTATCGCGGTCTTCGCGGTTCTTCACGAAAGGGGACAAGAGGCCGATGCCGAGATCAAAGCCGTCCATGACCACATACATCATCACGCCAAAGGCAATGACGATCGCCATCAGAAGAGGAAGGTCTAGGCCCATGATCTGTTCTCCCTAACCGACGGCCGGATCGATATCGTCGGGCGCCGCCGAGAGCGGTCTGGCCGGACGCTGCGATTGTCCTGGGTGCGATGCGGTTTCCGGTTCGTCAGGGCCTTTGGCGACCAGCTTCAGCATATAGCTGATGCCGGTGCCGAAGACGGCGGTATACATCACGATGAACACGACCAACGTCGCCGACAGCGCCAGTGCCGAATGATTGGAGACGGCATGATCGGTCCGCATTACGCCATAAACGACCCACGGCTGGCGCCCGATCTCGGTGGTATACCATCCGGCCAAGACGGCGATCAGCCCGCTCGGTCCCATGATGGTGGCAAGACGCAGGAAGTTGCGGGCGCTAAAGAGCTTGCCCCGCCAGCGCAGCCACAGACTCCAAGCGGCGAGAAGTACGATCAAGACGCCGAGCCCGACCATGACGCGGAAGGTCCAGAATACGATGGCGGCGTTGGGCCGGTCTTGTGCTTTGAACTCGCTGAGTCCGCGGAACTGCCCGTTGTAGCTGTGGGTCAGAATAAGGCTGCTCAGATGCGGAATCTCGACCGCATAGCGTGTGGTCTCGGCGGCCATGTCCGGCAGGCCGAAAAGGATCAAGGGCACGCCCTTGCCCGGCTGGTTGCGCCAATGGCCTTCCATCGCCGCAATCTTCGCCGGTTGATACTGGAGCGTGTTGAGGCCGTGGGCATCGCCCACCAACATCTGGAGAGGCGCCGCCGCCAGCAGCATCCACATCGCCATCGACAGCATAAGCTTGATGGGCCGCGTGCCATTGCCGCGCAAAAGGTGCCACGCACCGGCGGCCCCGACGAACAAGGCGGTCGAGATATAAGCGGCAATGGTCATATGGACGAGCCGGTAAGGGAAGGACGGATTGAAGATCACCTTGAGCCAGTCGACCGGCACCGCGCGCCCGTTGATGATCTCGAAGCCTTGCGGGGTTTGCATCCAGCTGTTGGACGCCAGAATCCAGGTCGCCGAAATCAGCGTGCCGATCGCGACCATGATCGTGGCGAAGTAATGCAGCTCCGGACCAACTTTGTTCCAGCCGAACAGCATGACGCCGAGAAAACCCGCTTCCAGAAAGAACGCCGTCAACACCTCATAGGCGAGCAGCGGTCCGGTGATGCCGCCGGCAAAAGACGAGAAGAAACTCCAATTGGTTCCGAACTCGTACGCCATCACCAGCCCGGAAACGACGCCCATGGCGAAGTTGACCGCGAAGATCTTGGACCAGAATGTGTAAAGGTCGCGATAGGCGGTGTCCTTGGTCTTCAGCCACATCCCTTCCAGCACGGACAGATAGCTCGCCAGTCCGATGGTGATGGCCGGAAAGACGATGTGGAAGGATATCGTGAAGCCGAACTGGATGCGGGCGAGTTGAAGCGCCGTTAGACTGAACATGATCAATTCTCTGTGGGACTGATGGTCTGGTCGGGCAGGGCAGGCTCGCGCTCAAAGGTGACGGCGGATTGGGGCCGCGTATCGACCGAAAGCTTGAAGACATCGGGGCGGGCGTAATGACCGACAACATCGAGGTCGTATTTGCCGCGAACGATCTGGCGGCGGTCGATTTCGGCAATCTTGATCGTTTCGCCGGTGAAATCCGGCGCGACCAGAACCGTGCCGAACGGATCGACGATGCAGGAACCGCCCCGGATCAAAACATTGTGGGCCGTTTCTCCGGCTTTCGGGGTTCCGGCACCATCGCCCTGGGTGAAATACTGCACCGCGGAAAGGACAAAGCAGCGGCCTTCCATCGCAATGGTCTGCATGGTGGGCAGCCAGGTGTCGCGGTCGTCGACAGTCGGGGCGCAGTAGAGTTCGACGCCTTGCGCATACATCGCCGTGCGCAGCAGAGGCATATAGTTTTCCCAGCAAATGACGCTGCCGATGCGCCCCAGCGGCGTCTCGGTCACGCCGATTGTGGAACCATCGCCGAAGCCCCAGACCAAGCGCTCCATGGCCGTGGGCATGAGCTTGCGATGCTTGCGAGCAGGCGGCCATCCGGGCCATAGGTCAGTGCCGAACAATAAAGCGTACCGCCGTCGCGCTCGATGATGCCGACAACGATGTGGATGCCATTGTCCCGGGCAACCTTTGCAATGCGCTCCGCTTCCGGACTGTTCAGATCGACCGCGCTGGCGTGATAACGGCGGAAGTCTTCGCGGCCTTCGGCACTGCGCGTTCCAAGACGGGCGCCGAAATCGAGACCTTTTGGATAGCCGCCGATGAAGGCTTCCGGAAACACCGCAAGCTGTGCGCCCTTGGCGGCCGCGTCGCGGGCCAGGTCGGCGAACTTTTCGATGGTCTTTGGGGTGTCGAACAGGATCGTTCCGGTCTGAACGACGGCTGCTTTTATAATCTCTGTCATGGTTCGTGTTCCTGGCATGCGGCTACACCACGGTTCGGGTGGCAAGCGAGGGGGCGGATAAAAGCGCGGCGAGTTGATGAAGACCGTCTTCCAGGGCGCCCTGATCCGGTGCGATGCCCAAAGACAGGCGGACGGCTTCGTGGGCGTCATCGCCGATGGTGAAGGCGGCGCTTGGTACGATGGAAACTCCCGCACGGTCGGCATAATCGGCAAAGTCTGTTGCCCGCCAAGGGGCCGGCAAGCGCAGCCAGAGGTGATGGCCATGCGGGTCCGCCGCGAAGTGGTGGTCCGCGAGGATGGCGGCCGCCAGCTTCTGGCGCGCAACATTCTCGACGCGAATGGCCAGCGCAAGGTCGGCGAGCGTACCGTCAGCAATCCACCTGCTGGCGAGCGCGGTCATCAATGGCGGGGCCATCAACACCGTCGCTCGCAGTACGGCAGCGAGCCTTGTGGCCAAGGTAGCGTCGGGAGCGGCGACATAAGCCACGCGCAAGGACGGCGTGGCGCATTTCGAAAGCGTTGCGATGTGCCAGGTGATGTCGCCCGCCACCTCCGCCAGCGCCGTCATTCGCTTTGGGGTTAGCGGCGAATAGGGATCGTCTTCGATCAGCGTCAGGCCGTTTTTGCGGGCGAGCGCCGCAATCGCCCGGCGGCGGGATTCGGGCAGGGTTGCGGTGGTTGGGTTGTCTATCGCCGGAATCAAATACAGCGCCTTGGGCGCGCTTTCGCGGCAAGCCCGTTCCAGGGCGTCCGGGATGAGGCCGTAGCGGTCCATGGCTAGCGGCTCCAATTTCAGCCCCTGCTGTGCCGCAACGGCCTTAAGCCCTGGGTAAGTGACTTCGCCGGCGAGGATCGTGTCGCCTTTGCGAAACAGCAAATCGCATATGGCAAAGAGCGCACTTTGCGCCCCTGCCGTTACCACAATGCGGTCTTCGGTGATGGTCTCGATCCGCAGCGACAGCCATTTGGCGGCAGCCCGGCGGTCAGCATCCGCGCCCGCGCTGTCCTGATACTGCAAGCTTAGAAGCCCGCGCGTGCTGCCGAGAATGCCAGCGATGCCTTGCGAGAGCAGGCGGCGGAAATCCACTGCCGTAGGCTGGGGCGGAATGTTCATGCTGAGATCGACCAGCGGGCGGGCCCGTCTGAACGGATCGTGTCCCTCGCTGACGAAGGTGCCGCGTCCGGCTTGCGCCTCGATAAGGCCGCGCCGCCGGGCTTCGTTGAAGGCGCGGGTGACGGTGGTCAGATCGATGCCAAGCGCCTCGGCGATCGCCCGCTGCGGTGGCAAGCGGTCGCCGGGGCCGACCGTGCCGGAGCGAATATCGGCCTCCAGCGCCTCAACCAAGCCGAGGGATTTTCCCGATGTGCCGTCGATCAGTCTTGGCCGCCACATGGCTTCGCCGTTCTGCCCAAGTTGGAACCATACAAGTTATAACTTGTATGGATATTGTATGCAATGGGCGTATGCGAGACCGAAGAACGTCCTGTATTTCGGGGGCAATGGCAGGCGAACGTCTCCCTCAGGGCTGTGATGCTGCCTTTGTTGTGCGCGGGGCGAAAATGCTGGCTGGCAGCCATTGCGGCCGAGCGGGCGCATCCGCGATACGCTTGGTAAGGGCCGCCACAAAAGTGTCGAGCTTCACCGCTTCTTCCTTCTCCACTGGCTGGGCCAGATCGTCCGATGGGGCATGATAGCGGTTGGCGCGCCAGTCATGTTCGATCTGGAACTCAGGCGTTCCCTTGGCGAAGCCGAACTTGAACGCCAGCGCCGGAATGCCTTCGCGAACGAAGCTGAACTGGTCGGTCCGGGTAAAGACGTTGCGGTCGGGCATGGGGTCGGGGATCATGGTATATCCCTGCTGTTCGGCGACAGCGCGGGCGTCTGTTCCCAAAGTGCTTTCGTCTTGGCCGGGGGCATAGATGCTCTTCAGCGTCCACAACGGCAGGGCCATGTCGAAATTGAAATCGGTGACGATGGCATTTTTCGGCACGGTTGGCCGGAGTGAAAAATAGCGCGAGCCAAGCAGGCCTTTTTCCTCTGCCGTGAAGATGACGAAAAGCACGGAACGGCGCGGCCGTGGTCCGGATTTCAGGATGTGCGCGATATCCAGCACCGTTGCCACGCCCGAAGCATCGTCCATGGCCCCGTTGTAGATGCGGTCGCCCTTGATGGGATCGCCGATGCCGAGGTGATCGAGATGCGCCGAAACGGCCACGTATTCTTTTGCCAGTTTCGGATCGCTGCCCTTGAGTTTGGCGACCAGGTTCGGCGAGATGATCTCTTGGTGCTCGGCGGCAATGCTCGCCTTGAGGCGCGACGGCAAGACGAAGTGCGGCAGCGGCTGGGAGGCGTCGGCAAGCGCCGCAAGCTCGGCAAAGCTGTGGCCGGAGCCGGCGAACAGACGCTCGGCTTGTTGCGGGTCTACGCTCGCCAAGAAGAAACCTTCGGCGATGTCGCGCAACTTGGCGTCTGCCAAATACATACCGGGCTGATGGGCGATCAACTTCTGTCGCGCCCAAGGAATCTCGATCTGGCCCTGGGTCGTCAAGGTGATGACGCCCTTGGCGCCGAGCTTGCTCAGTTGTTGGAGCCGCAAGAAACGGGCGTTGGATTTGACCGGGCCGGAAATATCCGCCGGGCCGCCGGA
>JAATGK010000075.1 GCA_015654715.1 Alphaproteobacteria bacterium | reverse complement strand
GGCACGATCCAACCCTCTTCCCAGCCGCGCTCCACCGTTTCGCATTCGATAGTCTTGATGGTGACGGGCGTGTCCTGGATGTTCAGCGTGCAACTCGCCTCGCACGGCGCCGGGCAGATGCGGCCGGTGAATTCCGGAAAATTGTTGGTCGAGTGCAAAACGCCGAGCGCGTTCTTCCAATCGTCGTGATAGACGAGATTGTTCCAATCCGGGATCAGATTGTTGACCGGACAGCCGTTGTGGCAGAACGGAATGCCGCAATCCATGCAGCGCGACGCCTGTGTCGAAGTTTCGCCCGGCGCCAGCGCCTTGACGAACTCATGCCAATGCTTGCGCCGCTCCGCGGGCTTTTCGTAGGAGCGATCTTTGCGTTCGACTTCGAGGAAACCGGTGACCTTGCCCATGGTTTACTCCGCCGCCTGGCTTTGCGCCTGAAGCTCGGTGAGAGCCCGGCGGTATTCTTTCGGCATGATCTTGACGAAGCGCTTCAACGAATCCTCCCAGTGATCGAGGAGCCATTTGGCGCGTTCGCTTTGGGTATGGAGGAGATGACGCTGCACCAGAATGCGCAGGCGTTCGGCATCGAAGCGCAAGGGATCACCCATGCCGCTGTCGGACACGCTGACCGATTTCTGGCGCGGCATGTCTTTGTCGCTGGAGCCGGCCGCCACGGCGCCAATCTTCTCGATATCGACCATGTCAATGTTGCAAAGCCGGTGGAACGAGCCATCGGGATCGTAGACGTAAGCGACGCCGCCCGACATGCCGGCCGCGAAGTTGCGGCCCGTCTTGCCGAGCACGGCCACGACGCCGCCGGTCATATATTCGCAGCCGTGATCGCCGGTACCTTCCACCACCGCCACGGCGCCGGAATTGCGCACCGCAAAGCGCTCGCCCGCAACGCCTTCGAAATAGGCCTCGCCTGCGATGGCGCCATAAAGCACGGTGTTGCCGACAATGATGTTGTCGGTCGGATCGCGCCCCGTATTCGGCGGCTGACGCACGATAATGCGGCCGCCGGAAAGGCCCTTGCCGACATAATCGTTAGCATCGCCAACGAGTTCGAGGGTGACGCCGCGCGACAGGAAGGCGCCGAAGGAAAGGCCCGCGGTCCCCGTGTAGGTGATTTGAATGGTCCCGTCGGGCAAGCCGTCGTGACCGTACTTCCTGGCAACTTCGCCCGACAGCATAGCGCCGACGGTACGGTCGACGTTGCGGATGGTGCGTTCGAGTTTGACCGGCTTCTTTTTGGCGATGGCATCCTTGGCCGCGGCGATCAACTCGTGATCGAGCGCGGTTTCCAGCTTGTGGTTCTGCTGCTCGCAATTGTAGACGGCGACGCCGGGCTTTGCTTTGGGCTGGTACAGGATCTTCGACAGATCGATGCCTTGCGTCTTCCAATGGCGCACAGCGTCGGTCAAATCGAGACGATCGGAACGACCGATCATCTCTTGCACGGTGCGGAAGCCGAGCGCGGCCATGATCTCGCGCAATTCCTCGGCAACGAAGAAGAAGTAGTTGATGATGTGCTCCGGCGTGCCGGTGAAACGGGCGCGCAGCACCGGGTTCTGGGTCGCGATGCCGACCGGACAGGTGTTGAGATGGCACTTGCGCATCATCAAACAACCGGCGGCGATCAGCGGCGCGGTGGCAAAGCCGAACTCGTCGGCCCCGAGCAGCGCGGCAATGGCGACGTCACGGCCGGTTCGTAAACCACCGTCGACCTGCACCGCAATACGGCCGCGCAACTCATTAAGCACCAGAGTCTGCTGGGTTTCGGCGAGGCCGATTTCCCACGGCGAACCCGCATGTGTGGTGGAGGTCAGCGGCGAAGCGCCGGTACCGCCGTCGTAGCCGGAAATCGTGACGTGATCGGCGCGGCACTTGGCAACGCCCGCAGCGACCGTGCCGACGCCCACTTCCGACACCAGTTTTACGGAGATACGGGCCGCACTGTTGACCGACTTCAAATCGCGGATCAACTGGGCGAGGTCTTCGATCGAATAGATGTCGTGATGCGGCGGCGGCGAAATCAGACCGACACCCGGTGTCGAATGGCGCACCTTGGCGATGGCCTTGTCGACCTTCTTGCCGGGTAACTGACCGCCCTCGCCCGGCTTGGCGCCTTGCGCCATCTTGATCTGAATGTCGTCGGCGTTGACGAGATATTCGGTGGTGACACCGAAACGGCCGGACGCGACCTGCTTGATGCGGGACCGCATGCTGCCGCCGTTGGGCAGCAGCTTGTAACGTTCGGATTCCTCACCACCCTCGCCGGTATTGGACCGCGCCCCGATGCGGTTCATGGCGATGGCCATGGTAGTATGCGCTTCACGGCTGATCGAACCGAAGCTCATGGCGCCGGTGGCGAAGCGCTTGACGATTTCCGTCGCCGGTTCGACATCGGCGATCGGCAGCGGATGCTCGGCCGGCTTGAATTTCATCAAACCGCGTAAAGCAAGCAAACGCTCGGATTGCTCATTGATGGCGGCGGCGAAGGCCTTGTAGTCCGGCCACGATTTTCCGCGCACGGCATGTTGGAGTTTGGCGATGGTGGTCGGCGTCCAGGCGTGATCCTCGCCGCGCAGGCGGAAGGCGTACTTGCCGCCAACATCGAGCGCATCGCGATAGATCGGATTGTCGCCATAAGCACCCTGATGACGCTCGACGCATTCCTCGGCGAGATCGAGCAGGCCGATGCCTTCGACACGGCTTGCGGTGCCGGTAAAGAATTTTTCGACGAAGGCCGACGACAGACCCACGGCGTCGAAAATCTGGGCACCGCAATAGGACTGATAGGTCGAGATGCCCATCTTGGACATCACCTTCAAAATGCCTTTGCCGATGGCGTTGGTGTAATGCTTGCGCACATCCGCAGCGCTGAGCTTGATGCCGGCGCTGACGCGGATTTGCTCCAGCGTCTCGAACGCCATGTAAGGGTTGATGGCTTCGGCGCCGTAGCCCGCCAGAACGCAGAAGTGATGCACCTCGCGCGCTTCGCCGGTCTCAACCACGAGACCGGTCTGCATGCGCAGGCCCTGGCGGATCAAATGATGATGCACCGCGGCCGTCGCCAGCGCCGCCGGAATCGGAATGCGGTCGGCGGAGACGGCGCGATCCGACAGAATGAGAATGTTGAAATCGGCCAGCACCGCATCGGTCGC
>JAATGK010000369.1 GCA_015654715.1 Alphaproteobacteria bacterium | reverse complement strand
GAGATGGCGAAAGCCTCGCGCAACGACACATCGCCGCGATATTTGCCTTCGTAGTCTTCCGGCTGCCAGCCGCGGATATTGACCGGACCGTCGTGCATGATGTCGCCGGGTTTGCGGCCATGCTCGAAGGCGGTGAGATAAACGAACGGCTTGAACGACGAACCCGGCTGGCGCAGCGCATCGGTGGCGCGGTTGTAAGGGCTCTGGGCGTAGGACGCGCCGCCGACCATGGCGCGGACAGCGCCGTCGGGCGACATCGCCACCAGCCCGGCTTGGCTGACGTTGAGCTTGGCGCCGTCCTCTCTGAGACCGGCCGCAACGGCGCGTTCGGCTTCAGCCTGGGCATCGACGTCAAAGGTGGTTTCGACCACCAAAGCTTCCTGCACCTCGCCGACATAGGTCGGAATCTGGCTCATCACCCAATCGGCGAAATAACCCGAGCCCGGTGTCCCGGTACCGCGCTCGATGCGTACCCGGGTGGTTTCGGCATCGCGGCGGGTATCCTGATCGATGAAGCCGCAGTCCTGCATCGCACCCAGCACCACCCCGGCGCGGGCATGACTGGCGTCGGGGTCAAACAGCGGATTGAAGCGCGCCGGGGCCTTGACCGAACCGGCCAGCATCGCCGCTTCCGTGAGCGAAAGCTGGCGCGCGTGTTTGCCGAAAAAGCGCTGCGAGGCCGCTTCGATGCCGTACACCCCGGCACCGAAATAAACGCGGTTGAGATAAAGCGTGAGGATCTGGTCCTTGGAATAACGGTACTCGAGATAGAGCGCGAGCATCGCTTCCTGAATCTTGCGGTGGAAATTGCGGTCCGGCACCAGAAACAGGTTCTTGGCGAGCTGCTGGGTCAGCGTCGAGCCGCCCTGGACGACGCGACCGGCCTCGGCGTTCTGGTAGGCGGCGCGCGTGAGCCCGACGGGATCGACGCCAAGATGGCTGCGGAAACGGCGGTCCTCGATGGCGATGAAGGCGTTGGGGACGTAGGACGGCAGAGTCGAAACCTCGATCAGCACGCCTTGGGTCAGGCCGCGTCGTGAAATCAGGCGATGGTTGCGGTCGTAGAGGGTGACGTCGCGCGACGGACCGTTGGTGAGAAGGCTACCGACGTCGGGCAAGTCCGACAAAAACCGCGAAAAGAAGATACCGCCGAAAATCGTGCCCCAGGCCAGGAGCAGGAGAATCACATACGGCCAAGTGTGATGACGCTTGACCGGCCTCTGCGGAGTGGCCGCACGCTCGGCAATCTCATACACTGTGTTGCGGGACCGCGCCAAGCCTTGCCTCTTCACGAACCTACTCTGGCGGTCAGTGGTTAACAGCCGTTAAACATCTTCTTTTCCAAAACGCAAAACGGGCCGGAACTGATCCGGCCCGCCGCATATTCAGACAAATTCAGATGGGGTGCGACTCAACCGCCGATATTCAGTTTGGCGGCTTCGTTTTCGAGATTACCACGATAGGCCTTGATGCGGACGGTACCCGAACCCATCGCCTCGATCTTGGGATTGACCGCCATGCCGCCGAAGCTGACGTTACCGGAACCCATAATCTCGACATTCAAGGGATTGGCTTCGCCACCGGCGATCGTGACCGAACCGGAGCCGGCAATCGAGGCGCGGGCCGGCCCATGCACGCTGGCAGCCGAGAAATCGCCCGACCCGGCGATGTCGATATCGACACCACCATTGATATTGCCGGTTGTAACCGAGCCCGAGCCGGCGATGTCGGCCTTCACCCGGCCGCTGTCACCGATGCGGATATTGCCCGAACCGGCGGTCTCGATGTCGGCCTCGCCCATTACATTGGCAACCGTCAGCTTGCCAGCGCCGGCCATTTCGAGCTTGGCCGAGGCGACGGTTCCGATCGTGGATTCGGTATAGCCCTGCACCGAAAACGAGAGCGGGCCCATGGTGTTGCCGATCGTCACATTCCCGGCAGTCTCGTCGACATCGACCGCCATGCCGCGCGGGATCGCAATATGGACCTGAAGCTGGCCGGGATTGTTGCTGTTGTTCAGTCCACGAAAATCGAACCAGTGGCGCCAATCCCAAACGCGGCCGACCGGATCGGAATCGACTTTGAGCGTGGCGCCGTTGAGGCGGACATGAACCCGGTTCACCCGGTCGGGCAGGCCCGAAACTTGGATGGCGACAGGACCATTGTCCTTGACGTCGATGCGGACGGTGCCGACCACGTCTTCGAGTTTGAGAGCGCGGGCGTCGTAGGTTTTCCACGACCCGTTGATCCAGCCGGAATCAGCCGCCAACGCCGGAACGATCAGACCGGCGGCCACCGCGGCGCCGATGAGGAGCGAATGAATGCGCATGACGAACTCCACCCACGAAATATCTCAGCGCTACAGATAGGCTCACCCCACTGCTACGCACAGACGGTCAAATTTGCACGCCCCGGTTTCGGCCCGCGAACGGGTCCAAACTAGTGCCTTAATCGGTCCGGATTGTAACCGAAAAAGGCGCCGGTTGCTGCCCCTTGCGAACCATTCGGCTATAGACTCATAAGCCGATTCAAGGCTCCCGAACCGGGGTAGACCGAAGCGCGGACCGCCGTCACGGTATCAGCCGGTAGCCGCCACTTTCGGTGATGAGAATGCGCGCTTCGCCGGGATTTTCTTCGATCTTCTGGCGCAGGCGATAGATGTGCGTTTCCAGCGTGTGCGTGGTCACCGCCGGATTGTAGCCCCAGACCTCGTTGAGCAGGGTTTCGCGCGGCACCATCACACCCGTCCGGTAAAGGAATTTGAGGATGTTGGTTTCCTTTTCGGTGAGGCGGATTTTGCGCGATTTTTCATCGAGCAACAGCTTCGCCGACGGCCGGAAGGTGAAGGGACCGATGCGGTACATCGCTTCTTCCGAGCGGTCGTGGCTGCGCAAATGCGCATGCACCCGGGCCATCAACACGGCAAAGCGGAACGGCTTGGTGATGTAGTCGTTGGCCCCTGATTCGAGCCCGGCAATGGTGTCGGCGTCGCTGTCGGCGGCGGTGAGCAGAACGATCGGGCAGGTGACGCCCTCGCTGCGCAAACCGCGGCAAAGTTCGCGCCCGTCGCCGTCCGGCAGACCGACGTCGAGAATCATGAACTCGTAAAGGCCATCGGCCGCGCGGCTGTGGGCGGTGGCGCAATCGCCCGCCCGGACAACCGTGTAATCGCCTTCCTGGCTGAGCTGTTCGGCCAGGGAGTCGGCAAGCATTTCGTCGTCTTCCACCAAGAGGACACGCTTGGCGCTGGTCATGATCGGTCCGATTTCCTTCGACAGAGGCGAGCGGCGTCGACTCTATCCGGTTTTCCCATGCTGGTGTATTGGGATAGCCGTCATGTCGCAATTGCGCCGCGCCCCGTCCCTGCCGTCCAAGCTCGCCCCCAACGGCGGGCTCGATAAGGTTGCGCAGGCGATCGATGCCCTCCGGGCCGGACGGCCGGTGCGGCTGATTGGCGCTTCCGGACAGCGGGGCGTGCACAGCCTGTACGCGGCCGAGACCATCGCGGCCGCCACCCTGAAACGGCTGAAACGGCCGCTGCTGATCTTGAGCCATGCCCGGGCGCGGACGTTGAAAATCCGGCTTTATACGCCCGAGGTCGTAGCCTTGCCGCTGAAGGCTGGAACCACGCCGGCCGCGATTCGCGCCATCGCCGATCCCACCGCCGACCTCGATACCCCGCTCAAAGGCCCGTTCAACGCCCGCCGGGCGAAGCTCGGGCCGGCCTATGGCGCGGCCGTGAAACTTGCCAAGCTCGCGGGATTGTTACCGGCGGCCGTGGTGGTCACAGGAGCCGAGCGCGGCGGGATCGACCTCAACGTGACGGATGTCACCAGTTACGAATCACGCGCCGCCGAAAGCCTGGCGATCGTGACGCGGGCGCGCGTGCCGCTTGAGGCCAGCGAGAAAACCGAGCTCGTCGCTTTCCGCGCCGGCGACGGCGGGGCGGAGAACTATGCCGTGGTGATCGGCGAACCGACCAATCCGGTGCTGACGCGCCTGCATTCGGAATGCTTTACCGGCGACCTCTTGGGTTCGCTCAAATGCGATTGCGGCGAACAATTGCGCGGCGCCGTGGCAGCCATCGCCAAGCACGGCGGCGGCATCCTGTTGTATCTGGCGCAGGAAGGACGCGGCATCGGTTTGATCAACAAGCTGCGCGCCTATCGCCTCCAGGATCAGGGCTACGACACGATGGAAGCCAACGAACGGCTGGGCTTCGAAGCCGACGAGCGCGTCTATGCCGTGGCGGCGCGGATGCTGGTTTTGCTGGGCTTTAGCGCGGTTCGTTTGATGACCAACAATCCGGATAAAGTGGAAGGCCTCGCGCGCGCTGGTATCGAGGTGGTCGAGCGGGTGCCGCACGCCTTCCCCAGCAACCGGCACAACGAAGCCTATTTGCGCACCAAGGCCGAAAAGGCCGGGCACTTTCTCTGAACCGGGCAAAAATTACCGGGCGCGACTGCGACAAATCTGAACGATTCCCACAACGGCGGGTTGGCACCAGGCTTGCTTAACAGAGGGTATGCCTGGAACCGACTTCGCCCTCCGCAATCAAGACTACGCCCGCAAGCTGGCCGCCCAGCCCGCTCCGGTGGCAACGGATTCGAATGCGGATTCGGGTCCGGACTCCAGCTTCGGTTTTGGCGACCTGCTCGATATCGTCAATCCGCTGCAGCATATCCCGGTTATTTCGACCATCTACCGGCACCTGACGGGCGACGGTATCGGCATCGGCGAGAAGATCGCCGGTGATACGCTGTATGGCGGAGTGGTCGGGTTTCTCGGATCAATCGGCGATGCCATTTTCACCGAAGTCACCGGCAAGAGCGCCGGCGATACCGTTTATGCCGCGCTGTTCGGCGACGACCAAGGCGCGCCCATGACAGGGGTGGCGTCGAACGAAATCCCGACCCCCGACAAAGAGATCACAAATCCGGGGACGATGAAGCAGGCCATGGCCGCTTATCGCGCCAGCGGACGGCTGGCCGAAGCTTACTAGAGCGTTTCACCGTTTCACGGAAACGCTGAAATGCTCTGGATTCTTTGATTGTCGCGCTTTCGGACGGAAAACCGCCCGGCGTGCTTTGCACGCCTATTTTTTAGGGGCGCGCAACGCGCGCGGGCACTTTTCCTGAAAGCGCTCTAAGCCTTGGCGCCGTAATCGCGGGCGCCGAAAATCGCGGTGCCGACCCGAACGTGGGTGGCGCCAAAGGCGATCGCGATCTCGAAATCATCGCTCATGCCCATCGAGAGCAGCGGCAAGCCGGCGTCCCGGCCCAGCTTTTTGAGCAAGCCGAAATAGGGCGCGGGGGCGACATCGAACGGCGGCACGCACATCAGGCCGACGAGATTGAGGCCCAGTGCCCGCACCTCTTCAACCAAGGCAAGCGTTTCGCGCGGAGCGACGCCGGATTTCTGCGGTTCTTCGCCGATGTTCACCTGCACGAAGATCTTCGGGTTGCGCCCCTGTTTTTCACCTTCGGCAGCAATCGCGCGGGCGAGTTTCACCCGGTCGACCGAATGAAAAGCGTCGAACAAGCCGACGGCTTCCTTGGCCTTGTTGGTTTGGAGCGCGCCGATCATATGCAGTTCGGCATCGGGATATTGCTCGCGCAACACCGGCCATTTGGCGAGCGCTTCCTGCACTTTGGATTCGCCAAACAGGCGATGACTGGCCTCGAGGGCTTCAACGATCGCCTCGACAGGATGGGTTTTGGAGACCGCGATCAGATGCGTTTCTGGCGCCGGAGCCACGGCGCTGGCGCGCGCTGCCTCGATACGGGCACGGATATATTCTAGGTTGGCGGCGACTGCAGAATTGGTTGGAACCATGGGATGAGCGATAGCGCTTCGCGCCAAGACAATGCAAGAACCAGGCTGGCAAGGGCGGCGGAAAGGCTGGCCGCCGCGGCCGGTTCGCGATTGCCGCCGCTGATTCTGTTCACAGACGACGACCGCCTGCCTGATCCGCTCGCAGCCGCAAAAGCGTTGCCGTGCGGCAGTCTGGTGATCGTGCGAGCGCGCGATGCGGCGCGGCGGCGGGACTTGGCCCTGGCGTTGCGCGGCGTGGCGCGGGGGCGGGGACTGCTGCTCTCGATTGCGGGCGATGGCGCACTGGCGCGGCGTGTGGGCGCCGATGGCGTGCATCTGCCGGAAACGGAAATCGGCACGGCGGCGGGCCTTAGGCGCCGGCTTTTTGTCACCGCGTCGGCCCATTCGCTGGCAACGCTCAGGCGCGCGGCGTTTGTCGATGCGGTTATCCTGTCAGCGGTGTTTCCGACCGCCAGCCACCCGGGACGGGCGGCGTTGGGGGTTTGCCGCGCTAATCTGATGGCCCGGCTGGCACAAAGGCCGGTCTATGCGCTCGGCGGTATTACCGCGGAAAATGCCGGGCGATTGCACGGGTTTTGCGGCATCGCGGCGATTGGGGCGCTTAAGGGTTGACCGCGCTCGGCATGATGGGGATGTTCCGGTAATTCCAGTTTGGAGAAACACGGTGCAGGACCTGATCGACGTCATCAAGCAGCGCTCGTACCGGCGCGGCAAATTCAAGCTCGCGAGCGGCGTCGAGAGCGAATTCTACTTCAATCTCAAACCGACGATGATGGATCCCAAAGGCGGC
This sequence comes from Alphaproteobacteria bacterium, assembly GCA_015654715.1. GTDB lineage: Bacteria > Pseudomonadota > Alphaproteobacteria > Micropepsales > Micropepsaceae > Rhizomicrobium. The sequence goes on along the minus strand of JAATGK010000369.1, from coordinate 2,510 downwards.
TACCTTTGCGCCCGCGCGCTGCTGCACATCATCCGCAGCGAAAAAGTCGATTATGTCGGCGGCCTGGAGATGGGTGCGGTGCCGGTGATCGCCAGCATCGCGGCGCTGAGCTTTGAAGATGGCCTGCCGGTGAACACCTTTTTTGTCCGCAAACAGGCCAAGGATCACGGCACCCAGGACTTGGTCGAAGGTCTGGCCACTGGTGAAAGCCTCGCCGGCAAACGGGTGATGATCGTCGACGACGTGGCGACTTCGGGCGGATCGATCATCAAGGCGGCAGCGATGGCGCGTGCCGCGGGCGCCGTGGTCGACACCGCGCTGGTCATCGTCGACCGCGAAGAAGGCGGCAGCGAAGCCTTAGCAGCGGCCGGAATCAAACTCCTCAGCGCGCTGAAGAAAAGCGATTTTCTGTAACGGGCGGGCGCCCGCACGGGGCAGAAAAGCTAGACCTTGAACTTCAGGTGCAAGAACGTGGCGTTCATGTCGATGGCTGGGGCGCCGTTGTAGAAGACGCCGCCGCCTTTCTGGTCGTAATCGAGCTCCTGCCAGCCCAGCGTGGCCTGCGTGTTGGTGTTGATCTGGTAGCCGAGCGAGACCTCATAGGCTTTGACCCCGATCACCGCGCCGCCGCCGCCCGCATTCGCGGTGCCCCGGCCGTATTCGCCGCCGACAGTCCAATCGTTCCACGCCAGCGTCGAACTCAAATGGGCACTTTCGGTGCCGGCGCTGGTCGAGACCGAATAGACGTCGAGAGCAAACGTGTTGTTGTGGTGGTAACCGCCGCCGACGGCAAATTTCCATTCCTCGCCGATCGGCACATCGATCTCGGTGCCGACGCTCCAATCGGTCAGACCGGCATCATCCGGGGACTTGCCGTCGCCATGGCCGAAAGCGGCGGCGCCGGAAAAGCCGAGGCTGAAATCTTCGAAGGCTTGCGAATAGCTGACCGCCGTCTCCCAGATGTTCTTCTGGCGGTTGGCGGCGTGCGGACCGTTGTTGAGGAAGGGAAGGACCTCGCGATTTTCCCCCGGCGTGTACGAGACGCCGACCTCAATCCCGAACAGGCGCGGCGTGTAATAGGAGATTTTGGCGTAGTTGAGTGAGGAATTGACTGCGGTCGACAGGCCGAACACCTCTTGGAACGAGCGCCCCGTCGACGGATCGATGAAATAGGTCTCGTTGGGGTTGTCGATGGTGGTGATGTCGTCGACCACCGGGCCGGTGACCGCCAGCGCATAGCCGGCACCATCAGTCATGCCGACTTCGATCGAGCCGAGACCGGTCTGGGCGACGCCATAGACCTTCTGCACCAGCGCGCCGCCGTAATTGTCATAGGACAGACGGTCGCGCAGCACCTCGAACGAGGACTTGAGGGACAGCGAAAGGCCGCTGTCGTAGTCGCGCTGAAGCTTCAGATTGAGATCGGCCGCACCGGTGGCCCAGCGCTGATCGGCGCCCGCCGCTTGCGGCGTATCGCGCGTAAACAGCGCGCCATAAGCCAATCCGCCCGCCGAAACAGTGATATTGTCGAATTCGGCCGTCCACGGCGAAACCGATGAATCTTCGGCGTACGCGGCCGAACCGGCCAGCACGGCTGCCGTTGCGAGCAATAAGGCTTTCATGACCCCCACTTTATCCCGGCAGAGCGGTAAATTGGTAAAGACCGACCCGCGTTAAGCTTTGATCATAATGGTGAGATTTGTCTCAGGCTAGAGACGGCCAAGTTGCGCGGGGGCAACGTCGTCATTATAAGCCGGGGCCTGCTCACGGAGTTTGCCTGATGCGAGCCTATATCCTTTTGGCATGCGGTCTGTTGCTGGCCGGCTGCGGTTCGTCCGACGACAAACAGTACATCCAGGACACCGATAGCGGCACGACGGCGATCTCCAGTGAGAGCGGCCAGCGTATTTTGGGCGTAAATTCCTATCTGTGGCACGCCACGCTCGATACCTTGTCGTTTATGCCGCTGCAGTCCGAGGATCCGTTCGGCGGCGTCATCATCACCGACTGGTACAGTTCGCCGCAGACCCCGAGCGAGCGCCTCAAAGTGACGGTCTACATCCTCGACCGCCGCCTCAGGGCCGACGGAAGCAAGATCGCGGTGTTCCGCCAGACCAAGGCCAATGAGGGCTGGGTCGACGTGGCGGTCAATCCCGATACGGCCACCAAGCTGACGGACGCCATCTTGACGCGCGCCCGCGAGCTTCGCCTCGCCACCAAGACCAACGACTGACGCCGCACCGCGGCCGCGATCCGTCTGAAATGCTGGAAAATGCGGCGCGTTTGCCGCAAAAGGACGGCGTTTGTTTATTGTCGCGCGACTCGTCGGAAAGCCGAATCCCACTTTTCCGGTCGCGCTCCTGAAAGGGTGCGACTGACATGGCGCGCTATAACGCCAAAGATTCCGAAAAACGCTGGCAACAAGCCTGGAACGAAGCGTCCGTCTTCCTGACGCCCGAGAACCACGACAAACCGAAATGCTACGTCCTTGAGATGTTCCCCTATCCGTC
>JAATGK010000136.1 GCA_015654715.1 Alphaproteobacteria bacterium | reverse complement strand
GGAACCAGCGCGAACCACACCAAGAGCGGCGAATGCACCCCGCCGGTGAGCGCGGCGAGATAGCCGGTCAGCGCGGCGAACAGCACCAGCGAGATCTGCTCCAGGACCTCGAGCCTGGCCTTGGTAAGCGCCACGAGCGTCAGGAACAGCGGCGCCATCAGCCCTGCCATGGCGATCAGCTCCAGCGGGCCGGGCCGTCCGACCAGGACGATATAGCCGCCGCTGAGGACCGCGCCAAGAATCGCTTTGGAGGCTTGCACCGCCATAAACTGACGGCGCAAAGCGGTGCCGCGGGAGAGCTTTTTCCTGGGAATTTTCATCACCCTAGCCACCGAACGATTCTCGCGGCAAGGATGGTCGTCCATTTCTGTTTAACAAGGTCTGAACAGCGTGCCGATTCGTTGGTAAATCCACAAGCTTTGTGAATCCATTTTTTTACCTTTCATTAACGATGGTGACGCGATTCAGGCTGTTTACGCCATTTGCGAAAGGATTCCGCAAGGGCGCGGGCGCGAAAGTCCGCCTTCGAAATTAACAAGGCAGATTGTCGCCGATGAACGCCGCGCTCCAGCGGACCGGCCGGGGAACGCCGGTCGGCCTTGATGATGTCGTCGCCCCGTCCGTGATGGAGGCGCTGCACGTCTTGCGCGTGGCCATCACCGTGTTCGATGCCGACGAGCGCCTGATCTTCGCCAATCAGCATTTCGGCTACATGTTCCACGCGCTGCCCCCCCGCGATGAACTGATCGGGCGGCGCTACGAAGACATCATCCGCCTCGAAGTCGCCGGCGGCGACATCGCCGAAGGTCCGGTCCGCGCCGATCTCGACGAACTCATCGCGGCGCGGCGCACCAGCCTGTTCCAGGGCGATTATGCCCCGCGCGATCTGCCGCTGGCCGATGGACGCATTATCGAAGTCAAGACGCGCAAGACGCCGGGCGGCGGCTGGATCATCTTGTGGACCGATGCCACCCAGGCGCGCCACAACATCGAACGGCTGCACGCCGCGATTACGCTGTCGGCCGATGCCTTCGCATTCTTCGACCGCTACGACCGCCTGACGCTGTGCAATGACGACTACGCCGCGCTGAACGGGGCCGCCACGCCGGCCGAGATCAAAGGCCTCGGCTTCAACGACGTGGTCGACCGCATCGCGGCGCACGCGATCGCGGAAAACGAACGCGCCGCCTGGATCGAGAAGCGCCACGAAATGCACCGCGTGCCGGCCGGCGCCATGACCGTCGAAATGGTCGACGGCACCGCTTATCTGATGCGCGACCGCGCCGCGTCCGACGGCGGGCGCATCGTCGTGTTCACCGACGTCACCGAACATCATCGCGCCGAAAAAGCCCTCACCGAGCAAGCCCGGTCGCTAGCCGACATCAAAAAGGCGCTGGCGGCCTCCAAGGCGCAATCAGCGGTGCAAGCGAACTATCTCGCCGATCTGACGACCAAACTCGGCCAGACCGCGGCCTCCGCCGACACCACCAAGAAGACGCTGCTGCGGACCATGAGCCACGAGCTCAAGACGCCGCTCAACGCCATCATCGGATTCTCCGATCTGCTCGGCACCCTGGCCGAGAGCGCCAAGCCCGAGCAGATCAGTGAGTATGCCGGGCTGATCCACATGGCCGGCAACAATTTGTTGCGCATGCTCAACCAGATTCTCGACCTCACCAAGATTTCGGCCGGGCGCTATGAGCTCAACCGCCAGCCGCTCGATGCCGGTCTGTCGCTGTGGAACCTGAAAGATCGCTTCGACGGCGTGGCAATGGACAAGAACGTCGAGATCATCATCGAGAACGGCGGTCCCGGCCTGATGATCGATGCCGACGAGATCGCCTACAATGCCATGCTCGGCAATCTGGTCGAGAACGCGGTCAGCTTCACCCAAACCGGCGGCACGGTGCACCTCAATGCGCAAAGCGCCGAGGGAGCGGTGTGTCTTACGGTCGCCGACAACGGACCAGGGGTTCCCGAAGAAGACCTGGCGCGGATCCTCGAGCCGTTCGAACAGGGTGGACGCGGCACGGCCGATCATTCCGCGGGCGCCGGCCTCGGCCTGACGCTGGTCAAAGCCTATTGCGAGCTGCACGGCGGCACGCTGACGCTGAAAAGCGGCACCGGCAAAGGCTTCACGGCCACGATCGCGCTGCCGGCAAAATAGACCTGCCGGTCCGATGTGCTAGTATCCCGGCAACGGCAAGCGGGGGTCACCATGCGCGCGATCGCGGCGGCGCTTCTTCTTTTATTCTGCGGCGCGGCCCTGGCGAGTCCGTGTCAGACGCGGGTGTTCGAGGCGAGCAATTTCGTGATCTGTGCCTTCGACACCGGCGACATGACGATGGCGATCGTCGATGCCGACCCCTATGGCCGTCCTTACCGCTCGTTCGCCGCCTTTGCCGCCGGTCACGACACGACGAAAATCCGTTACGCCATGAATGCCGGCATGTTCGGCACCGACGGCAGGCCGATCGGGCTTTATGTCGAGGCCGGCGTCGTCCGCCACAAGGCCAACACGCGCGATGGCAGCGGCAATTTCCACATGAAGCCTAATGGCATCTTTGCGCAAACCCCGGACGGCAGGTTGATCCTCGACACCACCGATGCCTTCCTGGCGGCGGCGCCGGCGGTGCGCTGGGCGACCCAGTCCGGTCCGATGCTGGTGATCGACGGCGCCCTTCATCCGCAGATTTCCCAAGACGGCCCCTCACACAACATCCGCAACGGCGTCGGGCTAGTCGATGACCATCAAGCCTGGTTCGTCATCAGCGACGAGCCGGTCTCGTTCGGCCGGCTGGCGCGCTTTTTCCGCGACGACCTTCATTGCCATAGCGCGCTCTACTTCGACGGCGACGTGTCCAGCTTGTGGCTGCCCGCCGAGCATCGCCGCGACGACGCCGCCGCGCTGGGGCCGCTGGTAATCGTGTCGGACCGGTAGCAAGCGGCGCGCCCTTCGAGCCGCGCACACCCGAGAAGGTAGTGCTCCTTATCCTGACGTTCTCGTCATGGTGAGGTGTGTGTGCCACGTTGAGACAGGTGCTTTTTTCTTCGTCTCAAATTCGATTCAACACCTTCTAAATATCCACACGCATTTGCAGCTTTCTTGAATCGAGATGGCGGCGATCCATAAAACCCCCGTTTTCATTACTT
>JAATGK010000251.1 GCA_015654715.1 Alphaproteobacteria bacterium | reverse complement strand
ACGAGGGCAGGTGGCCGGCTTCGGCGATGTCGTACATCACCTGGTCGAGCGGGCGCTCGTCGTTGACCTTGAACTGCTGCGGCTGCTTCACGCCTTTGTCGTTCTCTTCGCAATAGCCGCCGACGCCGGTGCATGAGCCGCCGGAAAGCTGCGAGATGCCGAGTTCCAGGCACTCGTTGCGCAGGTTGGCTTCTTCGCGGGTGGAAATGATCATGCCGGTATAGGGCACGGCGAGGCGGATGATGGCGATCAGCTTCTTGAACTCGTCGTCGGAGACGAGGTAGGGGAAACTGTCGAGATTAATGCCGCCGGCCGGGCGGATACGCGGCATCGAAATGGTGTGCGGGCCGCAGTTGAACTCGGCTTCGAGATGGGCGGCATGCTGCATCAGCGCCAGCACTTCGAACTTGTGGTCGTAGAGCCCGAACAGGACACCGGCGCCGTTGTCGTCGATGTCGGCGGCGTTGGAGCGGTCGAACGCGGTGGTGTGCCAGTCGTAATCGTGCTTCGGTCCGCGCGGATGCACGCGGGCATAGGTTTCGCGGTGATATGTCTCCTGGAACAGGATGTAGGTGCCGATCTCGGCCGCCTTCAGTCTCTTGAAGTTTTCCACCGTCGTCGCCGCGATGTTGACGTTGATGCGGCGGATGTTGGCCTGCTTGGTCTCAACCGAATAGACGGCCTCGATGGCGTCGAGGATGTAATCGATCGGGCAATTTTCGGGGTCTTCGCCCGCTTCCATGGCAAGGCGCTTGTGACCCATATTGAGAAGCACCAGCGTCTCGGCCTTGATTTCGTCCATGGTCAGGCGGCGGCGGGCGAACTTGTGGCCGGCGCCGTAACCGCAATAAACGCAGGAGTTGATGCAGTAGTCGGAAACGTAGAGCGGCGCGAACAGCACCAGACGGCGGCCGTAGATGCGCCGCTTGATGCTCCTCGCGCATTTGTAGATCTCTTCGACCAGTTCGCCGTCGTGTACGTTGAGCAGGATCGCGACTTCGCCAAGCGTCAGGCCGTGCGCCTGTTCCGCTTTCTTGATGATGGCTTCCACGGCATCGCGGCTGACCGCGCGCTTGCCTTCTTCGAGGGCGGCAAAAATGGCGTTTTCATCGATGAAACTTGCTTTTTCGAAAACCACGGCATGCTCCCTAGCGGTCAGTCCGGCCAATTTTTTCGATCGCTGCGAAAATTACGGCGCGGCTGACGCGATGTAACCCGTTTAGTTTAATTCAAGACAGGAAAATGGTCGCATGCGGAAAATCACGTATTCCCGTACGGAAATTACGTCTATTCGGCATAGATCATCTTCACCGTCATGCCGCCGTCGATGGTGATGTTCTGGCCGGTCATAAAGTCCGCATTTTCGGCAAGAAACTGGCACGCTTTGGCGATGTCCGCCGGCACGCCGACGCGGCCCACCGCATGCTGCCGGCGATCGATTTCTGAATGGTGCGGCTTCACGGATTCTGACGATTTCTTCCAATCGCCGACTTCGATCCAGCCCGGGCTGATCGCGTTCACGCGGATGCGATAGGGCGCCAGACTCATCGCCAGCGCGTGGGTGAGGGCGACGATGCCGCCTTTGGATGCGCTGTAGCCTTCGGTGTTCGGCTCCGACATGAAGGCGCGGGTGGACGCGATGTTGATGATGGCGCCGCCTGTCCCGCGCCGCGCCATCACTTTGGCCGCGGCTTGCGCCGAGAGGAACGCGCCGCCGAGATTGGTGTCGATCACTTTGCGGAATTCGGCCGGCTTCAGCTTCAGCACATCTTTGCGGATCATGATGCCGGCGTTGTTGACCAGCACATCGGGCACGCCGAGTTCTTTCACCGTGCGTGCCATCCACGCCGTCACGTCTTCGGGTCTGGCGACGTCGCCTTTCACGAATAAGCCCAGCCCCTTGCGCGCGCCGATCCCCGCCAAGGTCTCGCGCCCGGCTGCCGCGTCGCTGTCGGTGAGCGATACCGCGTAATCCCGTTCGGCGAAATGATAGGCGATGGCGCGGCCGATGCCTTGCCCGCCGCCGGTGATGGCGATGACTTTCATGGTTGCGCGACTCCAAATTCCGGGTCTCAGGATATACACGCGCCGCCGGATTTTCCCGTGGCTGCCGCCGGTTTGTATCAGTCTGGGACAAATCCGTCGTTTGCTAACCATCTGCTAGCCAATCGGGCGCTTTTCGTCCGCCGGCCGCCGAAAGCAACGGTTCCTTGAAGCCTCACCGTTAGTGTTTCTCCGCAACAGACCTGCGCGCAGCGGGGTGTGGTGCGCGCGGGTGAAGAACAAAGCCGCGTCAACGGGGGCGGTGGTGACAGGACCAGGACTGCAGACGAGCACAAAAGGCGGAATCGATCTCGAAAGCGGCAATCGCCGCGGCGGGATCGAGAACCTTTGCGCGATCGTGCAAGACGTCGTCGGCGGCGACGTGGTCTCGGTCAACCTCGTTGAAAACAACGACTTGCTCACGATCTGCTCGGGCCGTGAAGGCGTGGTGCGCTCGCCGCGTCTCGGCACGCTGACCGATGCCGTGTTCGCCGACGGCGGCGTCGTGGAATTTTGCGACCTCGACGACGGCCCGCTGCTGCCGGAGGCCGGCGGTTTCCGCTCCGCCATCGGCATTCCGCTGAAAGACAGCGAGGGCGCCGGCTTGGGCGCGCTTTGTCTCTACGGCCGGACCACGCGTAAGCTCGACGGCGACGAGCGGCGGCGTCTGGCCAGTCTCGCCAAAGCGGTGGAAGACCACATCCAGCATTGCTTCACGACTGACAAGCTGCGCGAGCGCGAGAGCCTTCTCAGCCAAGCGCGCGATCAGGCCGATGCGGCGAACCAAGCCAAGTCGACGTTTCTCGCCTCGATGAGCCACGAAATCCGCACCCCGATGAACGGCATCATCGGCATGAACGCGCTGCTCTTGCGCACCAAGCTGGCGCCCGAACAGCGCCAATATGCCGAAGCGATGCGGCTGTCGGCCGATTGCCTGCTCTCGATCATCAACGACATCCTCGACATCTCCAAGCTCGAAGCCGGCAAGGTGGATTTGGAAGAAGCCGAGTTCATGCCGCAAACGGTGGTGGAAGACGTCATCGAGCTGCTCTCGGCGCGTGCATCGGAGCGCAACATCGAGCTCGTCGGATATGCCGATCGCGGCGCCCACCGCGCCCTCATCGGCGACGCCGCGCGGCTGCGCCAAGTGTTCCTCAACCTTCTCACCAACGCCATCAAGTTCACCGAGAAAGGCCACGTCGCGCTCTTGATGACCTCGGAGCCCGGCGCCGCAGGCAAGACCAAGCTCAAGGTTCGCATCGAAGACACCGGCATCGGT
>JAATGK010000167.1 GCA_015654715.1 Alphaproteobacteria bacterium | reverse complement strand
GGCGTGGGCGCCCTATTCGCTCGACAAGCGCGAAACGATGCTGTTCGACCTGCCGCCGCATCTCGAAAATGACCCGCGCGGGAGGGAACGCAAACTGTTCGAACAAGTGCCGTTCATCCAACAGGGAACGTGACGGCCTTAAAATACGCCGACAGCGGACATGCATCGCTCATCCTCTGCCGGTTGAGCTATGGCCCGAATTCCTTCTGCCTCTGTTTGAACCAGTTGAAAATCGCTTGGCGCTTACCGGCGAGAGGTTTTGCCCATTGCGCTGATCGCAGCACGTCGCCGTGCTTTCCCGCCCACCAATGTTCTTTCACGACAAGAAGCGTCCAGCCCGGCTTGCCCGTCCGGACGGCTTCGTACGTTTCCAATACGAAACCGTATCTCTCGGCCTCGAAGGAGTGTTTGCTGTGGTGCCACGACACACCTGCCGCCGACCAGAAATCGCTGGCACGATTTGGATTGTCCCGCCGTATGACTTCTTCGAAAACGAGAAAGAAGGCATTGTCGGCGAGGGTCTTCATTTTACGACTTTCCGATCAGCGCGCGAAACTCCGCCACGATGGCGCGGTATATGGTCTGCTTGAAATCTACGACCACGTCGGGGACTTGTTCGACCGGCACCCACTTCCAGGCCCGAAACTCCGGTGTCTGCGGTGCGCGCAGGATTTCGGCATCACACCCAAGAAAACGCATCAAGAGCCACTTCTGCCGTTGTCCGATATAGCGGCCACCACACGCCTTGCCTTGCAACGCCGCGGGAAGCTCGTATTGCAGCCATTCTTCGGTCTGAGCCAGAATTGCGACGGCATCGGTGCCGATTTCTTCCTTCAATTCCCTGAGCGCCGCCGTTTCGGGCCGCTCGCCATCCTCGATGCCGCCTTGCGGCATTTGCCATCCCGCCGACGCATCGGCGCGCTGGCACATCGAGACCTCGCCAGCGGCGTTCAGCACCACCATGCCGACGCCCCGGCGATAGGACCTGCCGTCTCCTGGATCGACCACCGATACCTCCCCGCATGATTATGGCCGAGGAGCGGCCGCAGACCCGTCCCCGGCCACGTACGGCAATTACGCTTTGGCAAAAGGATCGGTGAACACGGCTTCCGAGCCGAGTTCGTGTTCGATTTCGAGCAAGCGGTTATATTTGGCGAGACGCTCGCCACGGCAGGGCGCGCCCGTCTTGATCTGACCACCACCCATCGCGACAGCAAGATCGGCGATAAAGGCGTCGGCGGTCTCGCCCGAGCGGTGCGAAATGACATACCCCCAACCGGCGACGCGGCACATTTCGATGGCTTCAATGGTCTCCGTGACCGTACCGATCTGATTAAGCTTGATCAGGACCGCGTTGGTGCTCTTCTCGGTGATGCCGCGGGCGATAAACTTCGGATTGGTGACATAGATGTCGTCGCCGACCATCTGGATGGTGCCGCCGAGCTTGGCGGTAAGGTCGTGGAAGCCCGCCCAATCGTCTTCGGCGACGCCGTCCTCAATGGAGAGAATCGGATAGGTCTTCACCCATTCCGAAAAAAGTTCGACCATGTCCTCGCTGGTCTTGTTGCCTTTACCGAGGCTGGGAATGGCATAACCGCCGTTCTCGTAGAATGAGGTCGCAGCCGGATCGAGCGCGATGGAAATGTCCAGACCCGGCTTGAATCCGGCCTTGCCGATGGCCTCGACAATCAGTTCACAGGCTTGCGCATTGCTTTCAAGCTCGGGTGCAAAGCCGCCTTCATCGCCGACGCCGGTCGCGAGCCCCTTGGCGTGTAAGAGCGACTTCAGGCTTTGATAGGTTTCCGCGCCATAGCGGATCGCCTCGGAAAAACTCGAAGCGCCGTGAGGCACGATCATGAATTCCTGAAATTCGAGCTTGGTGCCGGCATGCTTGCCGCCGTTGATGATATTCATCATCGGCACCGGCAGCCGCCGGGCCGTGGCGCCACCCAAATGCTTGTAAAGCGGCACGCCAAGAGCCGCGGCCGCGGCGCGTGCGACCGCCATGGAGACGCCGACCGTCGCATTCGCCCCTAGCATGGACTTGTTGGGTGTGCCGTCGAGTTCGATCATGGCCCAGTCGATTTCGACCTGACGGGTCGGATCGCGCCCCTGCAAAGCTTTGTTGATCGCCGTGCGGACGTTTTCGACCGCTCTGCCGACACCCTTGCCGCCAAACCGCTTCTTGTCGCCGTCGCGCAGTTCATGGGCTTCGAACTGGCCGGTCGAAGCACCGGACGGCACATCTGCCGATGCAGTCGTTCCGTCGGACAGGTGAACGATCACACGTACGGTCGGATTGCCGCGTGAATCGAGAATTTGGAGGGCGTCAACCGAAGATATGGACAGAGTCATGTTCTAATACTCCAACGGAGGTTGCCGAAGGTGCGGAACGCGCGTGCGCAAGGCACACTTAACAGTTGCAATTTGTGAAATTTGGAGCACGTTCCTACCGCGTCGAAACCCGACATATTTGGTAGGAGCTATCAGCCACGATGGCGGTTGTAAGGGGAGCTCCATCCCCGTTCCGCAATAATGGGCATCGGTTCCGACAAGTCAAACGGAATTCGTCATCACCCAGCGCAACGCTGGGCTCGATTTTAAGGCTGGCGTGGGGAGCTGTCTCTTCCTATCCGCAAACAAAAAGCCCCCGCCGTTTTCGGGCGAGGGCCAGTTGAGCAGAGAAGCGATTTGGATCAGCGGGCGAGCCAGCCGCCGTCGACCGGAATGATCGCGCCGTTGAGGTAATCGGCAGCCGACGACGCCAGGAACACGGCGGTGCCGCCGACGTCTTTGGGTGTGCCCCAGCGCCCGGCCGGAATGCGGCCGAGGATTTCATTGGAACGTTGCTCGTCGGCGCGCAGCTGCGCGGTGTTGTCGGTTGCCATGTAGCCCGGGGCGATGGCGTTGACGTTGATGTTCTTCGACGCCCATTCGTTGGCAAGCAGCCGCGTGATGCCGGCGATGCCGCTCTTGGATGCGGTGTAGCTCGGCACCCGGATGCCACCTTGGAACGACAGCATCGAAGCAATGTTGATGATCTTGCCGCCGCCCTGCTTGACAAACTGACGACCGGCCGCCTGGGATAGGAAGAAAGCCGATTTGATGTTGACGTTCATCACGTCGTCCCAGTCCTTTTCGGAGAACTCGAGCGCGTCCTGACGGCGGATCATGCCGGCGTTGTTGACCAAAATATCGACCCGGCCGAGACCGGCAACCGCCTCGGCGACGATGCGTCCGACCGGTTCGATCGTTATCAGATTGGCGTTGATATTGACGAATTTGCGCCCGAGCTTCTTGATGATCGCTTCGGTTTCGGTCGGCGGCACGAAACCGGCCACCGCAACATCGGCGCCCGCTTCGGCCAGTGCCACCGCAATACCCTGACCGAGACCGGTATTGGCGCCGGTCACCAGCGCAACTTTGCCTTCAAGGCTGAAAGGATTGCTCATCTTTGAGTCCTATTCTTTGAATGGTCGCGCGATTGGTCGGAAAACCGCGCACACTTTTCCGATCGCGCTCTATTTGAGATCCGAAATTTCGATGTTCTGCATGTCGGTGTAGTCGAGGTTCTCACCGCCCATGGCCCAGATGAAGGTGTAGGCGGCCGTACCGGCGGCCATGTGGACCGACCACGGCGGCGACACCACGGCTTCCTCGTTCTTGAGCAGGATGTGGCGCAGACCGTCGGCCGGGCCCATGAAATGGAACACGCGATCGTTCGGATTGACGTTGAAGTAGAAATAAACCTCGGAGCGGCGCTCGTGGGTGTGCGGCGGCATGGTGTTCCAGACGCTGCCAGCCTTCAGCGTGGTGACGCCGAGAAGCAGTTGGCAGGACTTCGCTGTCGTCGGCACGATGTACTGGCGAATGGTGCGCTCGTTGGAGGTGGCGAGCGCGCCGCGTTCCAGCGGCACCGACTGTTCGACCGAAATCTTCACCGTCTCATAACGGGTATGGGCCGGCGTCGAAGCGAGATAGAATTTGGCAGGCTTTTTCGAATCGTTCGAGGCAAACACCACGCTGGCGGTGCCCATCGGCACATAGAGGCCGTCTTCCGGGATCATGTCGTACTTCTTGCCGTCGACCGTCACCGTTCCGGTACCTTCGCCGACATTGACGATGCCAAGCTCGCGCCGTTCCAGATAAGGCTTGCCCTTGGCCGACGCCGGCTCTTCCTGAACCGGAAGCGCGACCGGCTTGTGAACCGGAAACGCCCCACCGGCGACCAGGCGCTCGATGTGGGTGTAGGTCAGCGAGATCTCGTCGGGAACGAAAATCCCGTCGATCAGATAGCTGTCGCGAAGCTGTTGATTGGTCGCGCCGATAATGCTGGCGGGATCGGTCGCATAAAGGGTCTTTTTGTAGATGGACATGGCGCTTCCTCGATTCGGGATAGGTTCGGGCGTGGGCTTTGGTAACCGGTGTCATAACGCCCTTGGCAGCGTCGCGCAACCGGCTTTACAGGCAAAATTATGCGGGCGGTGCCGACGTGGATTCACGGATGATCAGCTTGGGAAAGATGTCCGTCACTTCGACTTCGGGTGGCCGCTTTTTTGACTGACGGCTGAACAACTTATTGGTCGCAATCGCGCCCATATCGCGGACCGGCAAACGCACCGACGTCAGCACCGGCCAAAGCCGGAGCGCGGTCGCACTATCGTCAAATCCGACCACCGAAAGATCGCGCGGAATAGCCAGCCCCAACTCGTGCGCCACTTTATAGACGCCCGCAGCCATTTCGTCATTGCCGGCAAAGATGGCGGTCGGCCGCGGTTTCAAAGCGAGAAGTTCGCGCCCGACTGCGATGCCGCTGTCGAAAGTGTAATCGCCTTCGCGATCGAAGCTGGGACGTAGCTTGACGCCGCGCTGTGACAGCGCCTCGCGGAAGCCGCGGCGGCGTTCGTGCGCGGAGCGGAAGGACGGCGGACCGGAGATGTGCGCGATACGCTCGTGACCGAGAACCGCCAAATGCTGGGCCGCCTCCATGGCACCCTCGGCATCATGCGTGACCACCATGGCGCTCGGCTTGTCGAGCATCACCGAAGCGACGCGGACGTAAGGACATTCGAATTCGCGCAACATCTTGACCATCCGCTCGTCCTCGGAAATCGAGGGCGTCAGGATGACCCCGAACAGCTTCTGGCGTTCGATGAAGCTGCGCAAAACGTCGAGATAGGTCGGGTTGGTGCGCTCGCAGGGATGCACCAACAGGCCATAACTGGTGCCGCGCATGGCATCGAGGATGCCCTGCTGCATGTTCACGATGTATTGCGGCGTCGGGTTGTCGTAGATCATGCCGATCAGGAACGAGCGGCGGAACGCCAGACCGCGCGCCTGCGTATCGGGCTCGAACCCGACTTCGCGGATGATCGCGTTGACCCTGAGCCGCGTCTCCTCCTTGACGAAGGGTGAATCGTTGATGACGCGCGAAACCGTCTTTTTGGAGACGTTGGCGAGGCGCGCAATGTCATTGATGGTCGACCGTTTGCGGCTGCGGTCTCTTTCGGTCGGATCGGTCGGCGTGACGATGCTCCAGGAATCAGGCGTTTGCCGGACGGAGTTCACGACGTAACCGCCGTGAGACTCCACAAGGCGATTTGTCTCGGCACGAAGAATACAGGTTTTTTGCTCCCTTCAAACCTTAACCTGAACGCCGCCAGATGGCCGGGGAAATCGGAATTTTTCGTTTGGAATCAATGCCTAAGTCATGCCGAGCGCCGCTGCATGTCCTCCCGTTAATTGTCCGACAGATAGACCGCAGGCGCGTCCTGCGGCGCGAAAGAGCGGCTTGAGTCCCTGCCAGGAGCCGGCCGTTTCACCAGGTGCAAACGCCGCTGCCGGATCGAGCAACAAACCCAGGGCGGAACTTTCGCGACGCCTCCACCGTTAATCCCTAGGCATGCGCCTCCGCTCCAAGGACGTAGCACATGGATACCCGGCTTTATCCCGGCGGGGCGCGCTCGCCCTCACCCGTACCACTGATGGATGATCCGCTTTGGTATAAGGATGCCGTCATCTATCAAGTTCACGTCAAATCGTTTTTCGACGCCGATAACGATGGCGTCGGCGACTTCACCGGCTTGACCTCCAAACTCGATTATATCGCGGAATTGGGGGTCAACGTCATCTGGCTGCTGCCTTTCTATCCCTCGCCACGACGCGACGACGGTTACGACATTTCCGACTATACCGGCGTGCATCCCGAATATGGAACGCTGGACGACTTCCAAAGCTTCATTGCCGAATCCCATCTGCGCGGCATCCGCGTCGTCACTGAGCTTGTCATCAATCACACCTCGGACCAGCACCCTTGGTTTCAACGGGCGCGGCGCGCCTTGCCCGGCTCAGCCGAGCGCGACTTCTACGTCTGGTCGAACAACGATAAAAAATACGCCGGCACCAGGATCGTCTTCCTGGATAGCGAAAAGTCGAATTGGACGTGGGATGAAGAAGCCAAAGCCTATTACTGGCATCGCTTCTATTCCCACCAGCCGGATTTGAACTTCGACAATCCGGCCGTCCTCGAGCAATGCCTCGCGATCTTGCGCTTCTGGCTTGACATGGGCGTCGACGGATTGCGGCTCGACGCCGTGCCGTATCTCGTCGAGCGCGAAGGAACGAATAACGAAAATCTGCCGGAGACCCACGCGGTCCTGAAGCGGCTGCGCGCCGAAATCAACGCGCACTATCCCGGACGCGTGCTGCTGGCAGAAGCCAACCAGTGGCCGGAAGACATTCAGCAGTACTTCGGCGACGATGACGAATGCCAGATGCTGTTCCACTTTCCGCTGATGCCCCGCATGTACATGGCGCTGGCGCAGGAGGATCGCTTCCCGATCACCGATATCCTGCGGCAAACACCCGATGCGCCGCCGAACTGCCAATGGACGACATTCCTGCGCAACCACGATGAGTTGACACTGGAAATGGTAACGGACCGCGAGCGCGACTATCTGTGGAATACCTACGCATCCGACCGCCGGGCGCGTTTGAATCTCGGCATCCGCCGCCGGCTCGCCCCACTGATGGAACGCGATTTCCGCCGCATCGAACTGATGAACAGTCTGCTGCTCACGATTATGGGGACGCCGGTGCTCTATTACGGCGACGAAATCGGCATGGGCGACAATATCCATCTCGGCGATCGCGACGGCGTGCGAACGGCGATGCAGTGGACGTCGGATCGCAATGGGGGCTTTTCACGCGCCGATGCGGAATCGCTGATAGTTTCAGTTATCAACAATCCGCTCTACGGCTACCAATCCGTGAACGTCGAAGCGCAGTGGCGCGACCAGCATTCGCCCCTCAATCGCTTACGGCGCATCTTGGTGGTTCGCGGTCAACATCGTTCCTTCGGACGCGGCACCTTGCGCTTCCTGCGACCGGCAAATCGCAAGGTGCTCGCCTATTTGCGCGAATATGACGGCGAGAACGTCTTGTGCGTCGCCAATGTCTCACGCACCGCCCAAGCCGTCGAGCTCGACCTCAGCGAGTTCGCCGGTCGCACACCGGTGGAACTTTCGGGCAATGTGCCATTCCCGAAGATCGGGCAACTCACGTACCTGTTCACGCTGCCGCCCTTTGGTTTCTACTGGTTTTCGCTCAGTGCCGATTCCGGGCAACCGCAATGGAGTACCGCCACATCGGAAACCCTCGGCGAACAATACACCTTCGTTCTGCGCGACGGCATGCGGAGTATTTTCGAAGCTCGTTCGCGTGATGTCCTCGAAAACGAGATATTTCCCAGATATCTCGCGCAACGAAAATGGTTTCAACAAAAGTCCCAACTGGCCCCCATCGTAAAAATAGAATCCGCACTCGCGCTACCGGCTGATCGGGGCGATGTTGCCTTTGCTCTGGTCTCAGCGACCTCCGATCAAACCACAGCGCGATATGCGCTGCCTTTGGCCATCGCCTGGGAAGACGAGCCCTCCAATCCGCAAGAGCCGCGCCTTGCCCTTGCCCTTGCCCGCGCCCGCCGGCGCGCCCGCATTGGCCTGCTCACGGATGGATGCGCCGCTACAAAATTTGCCCGGCTGGCACTTTCGGCGCTTGCCAAAGCAGAACGGCTGACGGCGGGCGAAGCGAGCCTCCAATTTAACCCGCAAGCCAGCTATGTCGAACCGCCCGAGAGCGCCGAGATCGAGTGGCCGGGAGCGGATTCGTCACCCTCAGCCATGATCGTCGGCCGCGAATACCTGCTCAAAATATACCGCCGCGTCGTGGATGGGCTCCATCCTGAAGTCGAAATGTTGAACGAACTGATGTTGCGCGGCTTCACGGCGATCCCGGCGTTGCTCGGGGACGCCACCTATACCAGCGCCGACGGATCTCGCGCCACGGTGATGGTGGTTCAGCGTTTTGTCGAAAACCAAGGTGACGGTTTCACTTGGTCGGTCGAACAGGCCAAGCGCGTGCTGGACGATCATACTGCCTTCGAAGACGGTCACGACGGTTTCGAGATCATTGCGAACTTCGTCGCCACGGCGGGACGCCGTCTCGGAGAAATGCATACCGAACTGGCGCGCGATTGCACGAACCCCGACTTCCAACCTCGGCGCTGCGATAGCCAAACCGTGCAACATTGGCAGAGAAACATTGCAACACAAATCGACGCTGCGTTCGCGGCTTTGGATGGCCACGATTTGCATGATTTCGCCGCCCGCATGGACGCCATCAAACAGTCCCGCGAGCGCTTGAGAGCAGGCGTAAACGCGGCGCTTCAACAAGGGATCGGGTCATTGTTGACCCGCATCCATGGCGACCTCCATCTTGGCAACGTTCTGGTTGCTGGCGCCGACGCTATCATCGTGGACTTTGAGGGCGAACCGCTGAAGTCGCTCGCCGAGCGCCGCGCCCAAAACAGTCCTCTGCGCGATGTTGCTGGCTTCCTGCGCTCGCTCAGCTATGTCGTCGGCACCGCGCTGCGCGACAGCCCCGTTTCGGTATCGACGGATGGGGAAACATTATTGGACAATTTCGAACACCGCGCGTCCGCCGCCTTTCTGGAGGGTTATGCCGGCGGACGGGGAGCACCGCTGGAGGGGTACGAAGAGACGCTACTTCGCGTCTTCATGCTGGAGCGCGCCGCGCACGAGATTGAATACGATTTGGCAAACCGCCCCAATCAAATTGCCATACCGCTGCGCGGATTCCTGCAACTCGCCCCAGAGCTGTTAAGGAATGAATGACGGCTGTCCATTGGAAGATGATTTACAGCGTAAGCAACCTTGAAGCTGCAAGCGCGTTAACAGGTTGCACATTTCTGCGCAGGATTGGGGCCAATCCTTTTGCTTAATGTTGACACCCCCTTGGCGACGGCCCCGCCGTCTTATGGAGATTGGTCACGACATGTTATCCACCTCCGCCAAGATCGAACCTGGCTGTCCCAATCCACTCGGTGCGACGTGGGATGGACTTGGCGTGAATTTCGCGCTGTTCTCAGCTCATGCGAGCGCCGTCGAGTTGTGCATCTTCAACAGCGGCCATCATGAAATCGCGCGCTATAGTCTTCCCGAATGTACCGATCAGGTCTGGCATGGCTACCTGCCGTCAGTCGGTCCCGGTCTGATCTACGGCTATCGTGTCCATGGACCCTATAATCCGGAGCTAGGCCACCGCTTCAATTCCAACAAACTTTTGCTCGATCCCTACGCCAAAAGCGTGGCAGGTCGACTGCGCTGGAACGATACGCTGTTCGGATACCGCATGCACTCACCACGAGGCGACTTAAGCTTCGACCGCAGGGACAGCGCGGCGAGCATGGTCAAGGCGGTCGTCACGACCGATGACTATATTTGGGGCG
>JAATGK010000280.1 GCA_015654715.1 Alphaproteobacteria bacterium | reverse complement strand
TTTTGGGTCTCGACCAGATCGGCGTGGCCGGTGGAGGTCACCGGAAATTCGCGCTCGGGCGCCAGATCGCGCTGGGTGAGGATCGGATTGCCCTTATAAGAAACGTACGGTCCCCACAGTTTCTTGGAGCGGAAGATCACTTCGGAATGCTGATCGGCGGTGCCGCCTTCGGCGCACATCAGATAGTACCAGCCACCCACGCGATAGAGATGTGGGCCTTCAATCCAGATCGGCTGTTTGGCGATATCGGTGCCGCCGTTGACCAGCACTTGGCGCGGACCGACCATCTTGCCGCTTGCCACATCGACTTCCTGCAGCCAGATGGCACGATGGCCGTTGTAGCGCGGCGTCTCAGCGGGATCGCCATTGTTGACGACATAGGCTTTGCCGTCTGCATCGAAGAACAGCGAGGGATCAATGCCTTCGAACTTCAGCCACACCGGATCGGACCACGGCCCTGCCGCATCCTTGGCGGTGATGAGAAAATTGCCGCCGCAATCGACGCAGGTGTTGATGATGTAAAATGCGCCGTTCGCATATCGGATCACGGGGGCAAACAATCCGCGCGAAATCTCCAGCTTGTCGAAATTCGCCTGGCTCGGGCGGTTCACGGCATTGCCGATTTGGGTCCAGTGCACCAGGTCTTTCGAGTGCCAGACCGGCAATCCGGGGAAATGCGTGAAGCTCGAATTGACGAGGTAATAATCTTCGCCGACCCGCACGACGGAAGGATCGGGGTAATAACCCGGCAGGATCGGATTCAGATAGTCCTTCCGCCCCGCCTTCCTGGCGTCATAGACCTCATCCTGGCCCTGATAGGTGAACCGCTCGAAATGGGCGATGGCCGGTGCGGGCGGCGGGGGAGGCGATGCGGCCAGCGGCGGCGCAGCACAGGCCGTGAGGAGGGTGGCGACGGCAAAGATGGCAGCTTTGATCATGGCATTTCCTAACGGAAGGGCCGGACTCGGCGGCGGGAGTCTTGTCCCGCGCGTGGGTCGGCCGCAATCTCGTCTGCCGCCCCGTTCACCACCTGCCCGTGCGTCCCTGGAAAAGCCCCGCCGGTTCCCCTATACCCGCTGCCGCAAAGGAGTTCCCTGTGGCCTGGTCCCCCGAAAGCTGGCGTTCGAAGCCGATTCTCCAAGTCCCCACATACCCCGATACCGAGGCGCTGGCGGCGGTGGAAAACCGGCTGCGCACGCACCCGCCGCTGGTGTTCGCCGGCGAGGCGCGCAATCTTATGTCCAACCTGGCGCAAGTGTCCGAGGGCAAGGCGTTTTTGCTCCAGGGCGGCGACTGCGCCGAAAGCTTCGCCGAATTCCACGCCGACAACATCCGTGACACTCTGCGCGTTTTGCTGCAAATGGCGGTGGTGCTGACCTTCGGCGGCGCCGTGCCGGTGGTGAAAGTGGGCCGTATCGCCGGTCAGTTCGCCAAGCCGCGCTCCGACGATTTCGAGACCCGCGAGGGCGTTTGCCTGCCGTCCTATCGCGGCGACAACATCAACGGCATCGAGTTCACGCCGGAGGCGCGCATTCCCGATCCGGCGCGGCTGATGGAAGGCTATACCCAATCGGCGGCGACGCTGAACCTGCTTCGTGCCTTCACCAACGGCGGTTACGCCGACCTGCACAACGTCCACCGTTGGATGTTGGGCTTCATCGCGGGGTCGCCGGCCAGCGAACAATTCAAGGGCCTCGCAGGACGTGTTTCGGAAGCGCTCGATTTCATGCGGGCCTGCGGCATCACGCCGGAAAGCGTGCCGCAATTGCGCTCGACCGATTTCTACACCAGCCACGAGGCGCTGTTCCTCGGCTATGAGCAGGCGATGACCCGCGTCGACTCAACGTCGGGCGATTGGTACGACACCTCGGCCCACATGGTGTGGATCGGCGACCGTACCCGCCAGCTCGACGGCGCCCATGTCGAGTTCTGCCGCGGCATCAAGAATCCGCTCGGCTTCAAATGCGGTCCGTCGATCACCAATGACGGGCTGGCGCGGTTGTGCGAGACGCTCAATCCCGACAATTTGCCGGGCCGCATCACCCTGATCTGCCGCTTTGGCGCCGACAAGGTGGAAGAAACCCTGCCGCGCCTGATCCGCGTGATCAAACGCGAAGGCTTCAGCGTGGTGTGGAGCTGCGATCCGATGCACGGCAACACCGTGAAATCGGGCACCGGCTACAAGACGCGGCCGTTCGACCGCATCCTGGCCGAAACCCGCACCTTCTTCGACGTGCACCGCGCCGAGGGCACTCATGCCGGCGGCGTCCATTTCGAAATGACCGGTCAGAACGTCACCGAATGCCTCGGCGGGGCGCAGGAAATCTCCGAAGAGGATTTGGAGAAGCGCTATCACACCCATTGCGATCCGCGCCTCAACGCCAGCCAGTCGATCGAACTGGCGTTCCTGCTCGCCGAAAGCATCCGGGCCGAGCGCATGAAGGACGCCGGGTTCACGGCTTGAAGCGCGATCGGAAAAGTGTGAAGCGGTTTTCCGGTAAATCGCGCGACAAAAATGAGTGCGCCGGAGAAAGTGTGAAGCGGTTTTCGATAAGCCGCGTAATTTAGGAGTTCTGGGGGCTCCATGGGCGTTTCACGGCTGTTGGCCAAAGCCTGGATTGTGACCTGCCTGTTCGCCGGAGCGCATGCGCTCAGGTTCGCGCTTTTGAATGGCGGCGATCCGTGGGTGGCCGTATCGCCGATTTTGGTCGCTTTGGCGTTGTTCGCGGCGATGGGCTTGCTCTTCGTCGGCGGCTACGGCGTGTCGAAGGAAGTATTCCACCAGCGTGCGAACCCGATCTTCAAGGTCGAAAAGGTGCCCGGCGCGATGCCGTGGTTCAACGATGTCGTCTTCGTCGGCTTTGCGGCCTTAAGCTTTGCCGATCAGGTCTGGTACGCCCCGCACCATCTCTCCGGTCCCATCACCGACGCGCTCGAGCGGGCGCTTTACTTCGCGGTTCCCGGTCATGCCGTGGTGGTCGGCCGCCTCGGCGATTGCGCCCTCGACGGCGGGCGCGTATTTGCGTCGTCCTTCGCTTGGCTGCTGGCGTTCGTGTTTGCGGCCTCGGCCATTTCGCGTCTGAAGCAGACCGCCGACGCCGTCCGCATCGATCGCTTGCTCCATCCCCAAAGCCTCAGCCCGATGGGACTGGCCGCCATTCTGGGGATCATCGCCGTCGTCGGCATTCAGTGCTTGTTCGTCGGTTCGCCGCTGACCCTGCTGCCGTGCAGCGTCTATGCCGGTCTGCCAGGGACGATGTTGATCGGTCTGGCGCCGCTGGTGTTCGCCTACAGCGTGTTTGCTGCGCTGGCGGCACTGCTGGCGGGCGGCAGCGAGAAATAATCCGTCACGCCGGCCGGTGCGATTTCTCCGCAAACGAGAAAACACACACAGAATATACGGTTTTAACGCCGCTTTAGTTCGCCTCCTATAAGTCGGACGGGTGCGGGGTGGGCCTCGCGAAAAATGCGCCAGGCGTGCGGCCCGGCGGGCGGCGGCCCTTCCAAAAAAACAAGGAGGGTGACATGCCGCTGATGGTGTGGAACGAGAAGCTCAGTGTCGGGATCAAAAGCATCGACGATCAGCACAAGAAACTCGTGGCGCTGCTCAACCAGCTTCACGACGGGATGATGGCCGGCAAGGGCAAAGAGGTCGTCGGCAATGTGCTTAAGGGTTTGGTCGACTACACCACGAACCATTTCCGGTACGAGGAAGATCTGTTCACGCGCAACGGTTATGCCGACGCCGCCGCGCACAAAAAGGCCCATGCCGACCTCGTTCCCCAGGTCGTGGAAATCCAGAAAAAATACGAGCAGTCGGGCCCCGCGACCTTAACCATCCAAGTGATGAATTTCCTCAAGGACTGGTTAACCGTGCACATCCTCGGCACCGACATGAAGTACGGACCGTACCTGATCGCCAAAGGCATCAAATAGTGCCGTTACGCCAACCATCCGCCACTGCACCTGTGCCGCCGGAGCCGCACGGCGGCAGCGCCTATCTGATCAAATAGGCCCGCCTAATTCCCCTCACTTTAGTCGGAAATGCGCTCTGAGCGGAGCTCTCTGGTGCACCCGTTTTTGGTGTTCTCTTGGTTCGCAGCATTGCGCCGGTAACGGTTTGTGCGGTTTTTCCGCCTGCTTCCGCAGGGGTGGTTAATCATGGAAAGTGAGGAACGTTAGCGGCTGGAAACCAACAACCCGGCCTGGGTGTAACAAGACGAAACATATTATGACTCGCACAAATCCGGCGCACGGGCAGTATGTGCCTGTCATCACGGGGGAATTCCTGTGTCGCCCATCCGTATCGTGCGTGAGAATGGTCCTTTAAAAGCAGCCGTCGTTGGTGCTGGTGCATTCGGCCGCCACCATGCCACCAAATATCGTGGCATTAAGGGTGTCGAGCTGATCGCCATTGCCGATCCGTCGGCGGAAGTACGTCGCAATGCGCCCGCCACGCATGGCGTGCCCGGCATTGCCGATTGGCGGGAACTTTTGGGCGAAGTGGATTTGGTCAGCGTGTGCTCGCCGGCCACGACCCATTCGGCGATCGTGCGTGCGTTCCTCAATGCCGGTGCGAACGTGATGGTCGAAAAGCCGATCGCGACCTCGCTTGAAGAAGCCGACGATCTCGTCACTTTGGCCGAGAAGACCGGCAAGGTGCTGACGGTCGGCCATCAAGAGCGCTTCGTCTTCGCGCATACCGGTTTGCTTGATTACACCGAGGTTCCGCTGGAAGTGTCGTGCTGGCGCAAGGGTCCGTGGACGGGCCGTGGCGCCGATGTTTCCTGCGTTCTCGATCTCATGATCCATGATCTCGACCTGATCCATCAGTTGATCCCGGGCAAGGTCCGCAGCGTTCAGGCGCGCGGCGCTTGCGTGAAGT
>JAATGK010000327.1 GCA_015654715.1 Alphaproteobacteria bacterium | reverse complement strand
GCTGGTGACCGGTCATGGTCTGATCATGGTTTTCTTCATGGTCATGCCGGCGATGATCGGCGGTTTCGGCAACTGGCTGGTGCCGCTGATGATCGGCGCCCCAGACGTAGCGTTCCCGCGGCTCAACGCGCTGTCGTTCTGGCTGTTGCCGTTCTCGTTCGCGCTGCTGATCCTGTCGCTGTTCGTGGAGGGCGACTCGGCCGGTTTGGGGGCCGGTTCCGGCTGGACCTCTTATGCGCCGCTCGCCACCACCGACTCGCCCGGCCCGGCGATCGACCTCGTCATCTTCGCGCTGCACATCGCAGCGGCGTCGGCGATCCTCGGCGCCATTAATTTCATCACCACCATCCTCAACATGCGCAGCCCCGGCATGACGCTGCACAAGATGCCGCTCTTCGTCTGGAGCATCCTGGTGACCGCGTTTGTCCTCTTGCTGGCGCTGCCGGTTCTGGTCGGCACCATTACCATGCTGCTGGCCGACCGCCATTTCGGCACCAGCTTCTTCAATCCGGCGGGCGGCGGCGATCCCTTGCTGTACCAGCAACTGTTCTGGTTTTTCGCCCAGCCCGCCCTTACCGCGGTGATGCTGCCTGCGTTCGGCATCGTCGGCCACGTCGTGGCGGCCTTCGCCAGGAAACCGCTGTTCGGCCATCTCGGCGTCGCCTACGCCATGGTGACGATCGGCTTCATCGGCTTCATCGGCTGGGCCGATCATCTCTATACCGCAGGCCTTACCGAGGGCACGCGCGCCTGGTTCATGTTCGCGACGCTGGCGATGGTGGTTCCGGCAGTCGTTGTGGTATCGTCGTTCATCGCGACCCTCTGGGGCGGCGCGATCAGCTTCCGCCCGCCGATGCTGTTTGCCCTCGCGTTCATCGTTCTGTTCACGATCGGCGGGCTTGGCGGCATCGTGCTTGCCAATCCGGGCCTGGCGCCGGTGCTGCACGGCAGCGCTTATGTCGTGGCGCATTTCCACTACGTGCTCGGCCTCAGCGCGACGTTCGCAATCTTTGCTGGTTGGTACTTCTGGTTCCCCAAATTCTTCGGCTATCTTTACAACGAGACCTTGGCGAAGATTCACTTCTGGATAACCTTCTTCGGCGTCAACATTGCGTTTTTCCCGCTGCATTTTCTGGGGCTCGCGGGCATGGGGCGCCGCGTTGCCGACTATGGCGACGCCTATGCGGGCTGGAATTTCGTGTCCTCGATCGGCGCCTTCGTCGCCGGTGCCGGCGTTGTGGTTTTCCTAATCGTACTTGTCGAAGCCTTTGCCAAGAAGCGCAAAGCAGGCGACAATCCCTGGGGCGACGGGGCGACGACTCTGGAATGGACGCTGTCGTCGCCGCCGCCGTTCCGTACCTTCAACGAGCTACCAAAAATAACGTGAGAGCCATGAAGATAGCAGAGACGAAACTGACGAAATCACGCAAAGCCCCCCGCGGTCCCGGCAAAGTCGGTGCGCGTTCGGGCAAACCGGCGTTCAAGGCTCGTTCCAGCCGCGCCGTGCGCCATCTGTCGAAACAGGCGCTCGACGAAGTTGCCGGCGAGAACGAGCGGGCCGAGGCGAGGCTCGCCGATCAGATTCACCGCGTCGCGCATCCCGAACCGCTGATCGAGGCGATGGTGCTGAATAGCGGCAAGCCGGGCAAGAAGGTAGGCAAGAAAAAGCCGACCGTGGCGGTCGCCAAAAAGCGCGCCGCTGAAGCCTTGCTCAAGGAACTCGACGAAGCTGCCCGCCACAAGGCTGGGCGCCGCGCCAAACGCCGTGCCTCCGCGCGGGCGCTCAAGAAAGCCCGTACTGAATGAGTCTGTTTACGCCTCTTTCCTCCCTCGCGATCTCCGACGGTTCGCTCCGCATGATCTTGGATTGTGGGGGAGGAGTGGGGCTGACGAATACCAATGGTCCGAATTCCAAATTCACTCCGTCATGGCCGCCCTTGAGGCGGCCATCCAGTCGGCGAGCGTCTGCGAACCGAGATAAGTCTGGATGGCCGGGTTGAGCCCGGCCATGACGATCATGGGTTACGATCAAAGGCCGCTGGTATGACGTTCCTCGACACACAACTTTCCGATTCCCGCCCCGTCGCGACGGTGGAAGATTTCTTCACGCTGCTCAAGCCGCGGGTGATGTCGCTCGTCGTCTTCACCGGTCTTGCCGGGCTCATCGTGGCGCCGGGGCCGGTGCATATCCTGACGGCGTTTTCGGCGCTGCTCTGCATCGCGGTCGGGGCCGGAGCTTCCGGTGCGCTCAATATGGCTTATGAGGCCGACATCGACGGCTTGATGCAGCGCACGGCGGCGCGGCCGGTTCCGCGCGGGGTGATTGCGCGCGGCGATGCGCTTGCCTTCGGCTGGAGTCTTTCAGTGGCGTCGGTGGCGCTGATGCTGCTCTTCGTCAACGCGCTGGCCGCGGCGTTGCTCGCTTTCACGATTTTCTGGTACGTCGGGGTCTATACCCTGGGCCTCAAGCGCCGCACGCCGCAGAACATCGTCATCGGCGGCTTGTCGGGCGCGATGCCGCCTGCCATCGGCTGGGCCGCCGTGACCGGTACGCTGGCGTGGCAGCCGCTTTTGCTGGTCGCGATCATCTTTTTCTGGACGCCGCCGCATTTCTGGTCGCTGGCGCTGTTTTCCAATAGCGATTACAGCCGCGCCGGCGTGCCGATGCTGCCGGTCGTCGCCGGCAAGCGCAGCACGCGCCTTCACATTCTCGCCTATTCGCTCGTGCTGGTGCCGCTCGGTCTCGCGCCGTCGCTGTTCGGCATGGCGGGACCGCTTTATCTTGCTGTCGCGGCCAGCCTCGGAGCGCTGCTCCTCTGGCGAGCGGCGGGTGTGCTCGTCGAACGCGACGCGGTGAAAGAACCGGCGGCACGGCGCCTGTTCGCCGTCACCATTTTCTATCTGTTTGCGCTGTTTGCGGCGCTGATCGTGGAACGCCTTGCCGGAATGGCTCCGCTTCATGCCGCGCTCTGACCAGGTAGCGCGCGAAAAGCGCCGGCGCGCCATCGCAATCGCGGTTGTCCTTGCCGGACTGGTTCTGCTTTTCTATGTGATGACGATGGTTCGCGTTCACCCGTAGGAAACGATCACGATGGCGCAAGGCGAGATAAAGCACGATTACCATTTGGTCGATCCCAGCCCGTGGCCGCTGGTGGGCGCGCTCGGCGCCTTCATCATGATGGTCTGGGCCGCGTTCTGGCTGAACAAGACCTATGCCGGTTTCGGTGTGCTCGCCGGAATCCCCTGGATTTTCGCCATCGGTCTGGCGCTGGTGCTTTACACGATGGCGGGCTGGTGGCGCGACGTCGTCACCGAGTCGGTGGTCGAAGGCGCCCACGCGCCGGTGGTCAAGCTCAGCCTGCACTACGGCATGCTGCTGTTCATCGTTGCCGAAGTGATGTTCTTCGCGGTGTGGTTCTGGGCCTGGTTCAATTTCGCATTGTTCCCGTACGACGCCGCGTTGGCGGGCTGGCCGCCCCGAGGCATCGTGCCCCTCGATCCCTGGCAGTTCCCGTTGCTCAATACGGTGATCCTGTTGATGTCGGGCACGACGGTGACCTGGGCCGGTCACGCCATTCAAACCGGCAACAAACGAGGCGCCATCTTGGCCCTGTCGCTGACCGTCATTCTGGGCCTCAGCTTCACGGCCATTCTGGCTTACATATGCGC
>JAATGK010000517.1 GCA_015654715.1 Alphaproteobacteria bacterium | reverse complement strand
CGGCGAAACCGTGCTGCAGCCGTTGCGCCGCCATCTGGCAGGACGCTCTTTGCAGTTTGTCTTGGCCGCTCCGCTATTGTCGCCCAGCATCGGCGCGGCCCTTTACGCGGCGCGTCTCGCCGGCCAGCCGCTCGACCAGACCGCGCTGGCGAGATTGCCAAGACTCGCGGGTTGAAAACGCGATGAACGCCTCGATCCCGTTGCCGCCTCAGCAAGTGGCGATCAGGCGCCGGAATCGGAATGCTCAACGAGGGGCTTAAAATGAATCAACGGAATGGAAACGTGGTGCTGATCACGGGTGCCAGTTCTGGCATCGGGCGTGCCACGGCGTCGCTTTTTGCAGCAAAAGGTGCGTCACTGGTTTTGGTGGCGCGGCGCAAAGAGCGTCTCGAAGCGGTGGCGGCCGAGGCGAAGGCGCTCGGCGGGCAAGCCATCATCGTGGCGGGCGACCTACGCGACGAGGCAACATCGCTTGCGGCGGTGCGGGCGGCGAAAGAGACGTTCGGACGCATCGATATCCTGATCGCCAATGCCGGAACCGGCAATTACAAGAATTTGGTCGAGACGACCGCGGCGGAATACGACGAGATCATGGACGGAAATTTCAAGTCCACATGGCTCATCGCGCGCCACACTGCGCCCGTGATGCTGGCGCAAAAGAGCGGGCAAATCCTGCTGGTATCCTCGGTTGCGGGGCTCTACGGCTATGCCGGCGAGGCGACCTATAGCGCCGCGAAATTCGCGCAGATGGGCTTTGCCCAAGGGCTCGACACGGAGTTGCGGCCGCACGGCATCAAAGTGGGCGTGATCAATCCCGGCGGCGTCAAAACCGAGTTCGCGATCGGCAAGGGGCGTACCGAACAGGAAGTCGCGGCTTCGGATATGCTCGAAGCGCGCGACGTCGCCAGCACCATCCTGTTCGTCTGCAGCCAACCGGCGTCGGCGCGTGTCATCCAGGTCCGGATCCAGCCGATGTGCGAATCGGTCTTTTGAGTTTTGCAGCGGCCAACGGGAGCGCGAGCCGTTGGCCCAGGTTCTGGCGGCAGCGCGGGTCAAGCCGTCAGCCGGTGATGCTCCCCCAACACATCATCCGGCATGCCGCACCGCACGCGTTCGTGGATTAGCCGTGCGACCCTTGACCGGGAGGTTCATTGTTGCCGACGGTGGGCGATACGATATCCGGGCCATCGGTCGTGGCTACCGGCAGCAAACCGGCGAATTTTTCCGCGACATCGGGGACCGCAACTCTGACGGACGCCACGTCCCTAAGGTCATGGGTTGTCTTTTTGTCTTTTTTCTTCGGCTTCATGTTGTTTTTCCTTGGTCTCTTTACGGCCGCTACAAAATTGTAACGGCTGCGAATTGAGCGCGGCGAACGGTATTGAGACGCAACTAGATCGTTGTTTGGCTAAGCACCGTTGGATCATTTGGTTCGCGGCTTGCCGGCAGAATTCTTATTGCACTCGCATCTATATGGCGGCTCATCGACGTGATGGTGCCGCCGTAGGCCTCAATACCTCGCCTCGTTCGGGTTGCGAACGAAGGCGTTCTGTACAGTGTCATGCCATGTTGCGATTGGGGACGGTCGGAAACTACCCATGCCGGGCCGCAGGTCCTGCCATTGCCCTTCCGATGCCAGTGTGGGCGTGGTTTTCTCGGCAAGTCCTTTTCACACCGGAACGTAAGGGCCGCGATAGCCAGATCGCCGAGAAGGTTATGGAGACACCGCACACACCTTATGCGGTCTGCCGACCGAGCTTAGCCACAAAGTTCACCAGCAGATCGTGGACTCTGTATCGGCGCTAAATACCGTCTTTGGAGGCACGGGAGCGGATGCGTTCTCGGTAGGGGGCGATACTCTCTCCTGCTGTAGTTGCGCTTTGGAGGCGATAAGGGAATGTCTCTGTTGTGCAGGAGCGTGACATTCACCAACTTCGAATCAGCGCAATATCAGGAGACCCGTCGCACACTTTTGCATGGGACACCAAAAGAGCTTCGACATGATATTTGGCGTCACTGGCGATCACATAGCAAAACTCGGCGACGCCGAATTCAGAGTTCTGATCTCTTATCTATGTGAGGCAGAGCTCAGGCAGCACGGCTATTCCGGCTCAGGGGTTAATCGCTCTTCTCGCTGTTGGTTTTGATCACGACCGGCGACCGCGCGTCCTAGTGCTTCTTCACCCAGCTCAGCACGTCCGACAGCTGCTTGTTCTCGACGATGGCCGCGTGTGTCACACGTCGATCCGGGCTGACAGAACCGACATATTACAGAACAGGCATATTATAGTATGCACATCGGCGGGGTGCCTGACGGTCCCGCGGCGCCCCCCATTACTTACTGAAACGAGCAGAACTGGCTGAAAGCGGAACGGCAAGCGTCGACGGCGACCTGCCGGG
>JAATGK010000117.1 GCA_015654715.1 Alphaproteobacteria bacterium | reverse complement strand
GCGGCCTTGCCGATTGCTTCCTTGGCGGCGCGGTTGCGGCTGACGTTCTCGTGGAAGGGAACGCCTTGCAGGTGAAACCCGGTGATCTCATCCTCGGCGCCGATCTGGGCGCCGCCGCGCACGCGCTTGAGCTTGCCGGCTTCCTGCAGGCGCTCGAGATCGCGCCGCAGCGTGGCGGCCGAGGCATCGAGTTTCAGCGACAGTTCGCGGAAGGAGACGAACCGCTGTTCTTCCAGCAGATTTAAAATGATCCTGTCACGTTCGGCTGAATGCATTTCCGACTCATGGACCGCTCAAATTCGCCGACAATATACATGATCGCGGCGCCGGCACGCACGTGGCAAAGCCTTCAGATGATGCCGGCCGCGGCGGTTGGCGCCTTACGCTCGGCCGCCTTCTGGGCGCGATAGCCGGACTCCCGGAACATGACGACCGGGTCGGCGGCACCACCGGCTTCCACGCGCGCCATCGCCAAAATCGGCGAAACATCGACGTTGTAGGCACTGCGGAGCGCCCGGAAGGCCATCATCACGTCGTTGCCGTCGCGTGAGGCTTTGAGCTCCGCGCGGTCGACCAAAAGCGCCCGGGTATAGGCCCCGGCGATGGCTTCGGCGGCGGCAATCAGGCTCTCGATCGGGTCCGTCAGATTGTGGGATTCGTCGATCATATAGGCGGGATGGAAGGCCGCCGGATTGACGCGTTCGGCTTCGACGAGTTCGTTGAAGATCAGGAAAAGCATGTGCGGA
This sequence comes from Alphaproteobacteria bacterium, assembly GCA_015654715.1. Classification (GTDB taxonomy): domain Bacteria; phylum Pseudomonadota; class Alphaproteobacteria; order Micropepsales; family Micropepsaceae; genus Rhizomicrobium. The sequence goes on along the minus strand of JAATGK010000117.1, from coordinate 7,724 downwards.
TTTATCGCACCGGCATCGAGATCGTCGTCACCGTACTTCGAATCGTTGAAATGGAAGCCGCCGAGCTTGCCGGCGCGGTTCAGCATCGCCACGATCTGTTCGATATTCACGTTCGGCGCGTGGTGGCCGAGGTCGACGAGGCATTGCGCCTTGGGCCCCAGCTCGTTCGCCGCCATCAGATTGATGCCCCAGTCGGCGATCACCGTCGAATAGAACGCCGGTTCGCACAACTTGTGTTCCGTCAGCACGCGCCAGTTTGCGGGCAGGGCCGCGTAGATCGTTTTCATCGCGTCGATATAGCGGTCGAAGGAATCGCGGAAGCTCTGCTGACCGGGGAAATTGGTGCCGTCGCCAATCCACACCGACAGCGCCTCGGCGCCGAGTTTTTTACCCACTTCGATGCAATCGATGTTGTGGGCGATGGCGAGATCGCGCGCCTTGGCACTGGCCGCCGCCAGGCTGCCGAATTTGTAGGTTTCTTGCTGGCCGGGCTGGTCCTGGAAGGTGTTGGAGTTGACCGCGTCGAAGCCGAGGCCGAGATCGGCGCCGAATTCGCGCAAACCCGCCGGATCGGAGGTCGTGTCCCACGGAAAATGAGTCGAGACGCGCGGGGTGACGCGGGTGAGCTGTTGCACCACGGCGCAATCGGCGATGCGCTCATAGACGTCGCCCGGCTCGCCGGGGATCGGGAAGCGGCCGAAGCGGGTGCCGCCGGTGGCGAGTCCCCAGCTCGGAATCGCGACCGAAAACGCCGCTACTTTGTTCTTGATACTGACGATATCGACGCCGCGTCGCGCCAGCGTCCGCCCCAATGCCGCAAAATCTTCCTGCAGGGCATCGCGCCGCTTGGCGTTATGGGTTTCGACGCGCTCCTGCGGCAGCGGGGTGTTTCTGGCCATGTGTTTCCTCGGTCGTTTTTTTATTGTTCTAGAGCGCTTTCAGGAAAAGTGGAATCCGGTTTTCCGTCCGAAAGCGCGACAAACTAAAGACTCTAGCGCTTTCAGGAAAAGTGGAATCCGGTTTTCCGCCCCTAAGCGCGATAGGCAAACAATCTGGCGTGCTGCTTTAGCGCACGCCGGCTCCGAACAGCGCCGCTTCCTTGCGCGGCTTTTCGGTGGGATGCGGTGCCACGCGCCAGCCGTTTTGGGCCAGCGCCGACGGCATCGGCGTGACGCCGAAATGCCGCGCCAAATCGATCAGGTTCTGGGTCGAGATGGTCTGGTGGGGGCCGCCCATCGAAATGATCTTGACCAGGAGTTCCGAGGACTTTTCGACCGTATCGATCAATCCGAAGGCTTCGTTCAGCGTCGTTCCCGCCGCGAACACGCCGTGGAACGGCCACAGCGCCAGCGGGTGATGGGCGAGCAGCGCCGCGGTGGCGTCGCCAATGGAGTCGGTGCCGGGCACCATCCATTCCAGCGTACCGATACCGTCCGGGAACACGACCAGGCATTCGGTCGAGCCTTCCCACAAGGCGCGGGTGATGTTGGCGCTCGTCAGTTCCAGGACATAGGACAGCGACACCAGATTGGTGGCGTGGCAATGCATGACGACGCGCTTGGGGGCGCCTGCGCGCGCTTGGCTGGCGGAATGCGATTTCAGATGCGCCGGCAGTTCGCTGGTGGGGCCGCCGTCCTTGCCAAATCCCCACAGGATTTCCACCGCTTCGCCGCGCGGCAGCACGCGGATGATGCCGAGATTCTGCTCCGGCTCGCGTTCGACATTGCGGAAATAGGCACCGGTGCCGGTGACCAGGAAGCATTCGCCGTCGAGGCCTTCGACGGGTTCCGTCAGTTTCAAAATGCGGGTCTTGTTCCACGTCTTGAGATAGGGCGCGACGTCGTCCTTGGTGAGGCGCAAGGAAACGTTTCCGCCGTTGCGCTCGTCCCAGCCCTTTTGCCACATGTCGGTCGTGACGCGGATCATATCCGCGACGAACCATGATTGTTCTACACGCAAACTATCCATCAGTTCAGAAGCCTTGTCGGTTCGGCTCCGGCGGTCCCGGAAGTCCATTGTGGCAAAATCGGATTGGATCGGCACCGGAGGGAAAAGGGCGCCACGCGTGCCGCGCTTGCAGCCCGCCGGCCGGCGGCGCGCGAATCGGTGGTTGTGGTCGGTCCCTTGTTCATGGGAATGCGTATTCCAGTGATTTTTTTGGCGTCGCCGTCAACGGCCGGTGATCGCTAGCGATCTAACCTTCATATTTCCCTTGACGATTTCAATCACAATCGCACAAATTCCATCAAGAATAAAGTGGGGGATGCTGTGCAACATTGTCTGACAATAATCCTCCATCAGAGAAATTCTTGGAATTCAGTCAGTTCAGGCGCGCACTGCATCGGGTGCCGCGATGACGCGTTCGCCCACCCGGGATGCGCGATCCTGAGCAGTGTTAGTTAAGGGGCAGGTATGGCTATCGTCGTTTTGGACATCGGCAAGACTCTCGCCAAATTGACCTTGTGGTCGGAGCAGGGGGCTCTGCTTGATCGCCGCACCCGCCCCAATGCGCACCCCACCGCGCCGGCCGGCTACCCCAGCCTCGATGTCGCGGGAATAGAAGACTGGATGGCCGGTGTCCTGGCCGATTTTGCGCGTGCCCAATCGATTCGCGCCATCGTGCCAGTGGCGCATGGGGCGGCAGCCGTCGTGCTCGAACCCGGCGGCGGCTATATCGCCCCGCTCGATTACGAAGCCGAGCTGCCCGATGATCTGCGCACCGATTATCTCGCCCAGCGTCCGCCCTTCGCCGAGACCGGGTCGCCACCGCTGCCGTGCGGGCTCAATCTCGGGGCCCAGCTCCATTGGCTGGAGGCGGTGGCGCCCGAGCGCTTCCGGCAAGGCACCATCGTCACTTGGCCGCAGTTCTGGGCTTGGCGCCTGAGTGGCATTGCCGCGACCGAAGTGTCGAGCTTCGGCGTTCACACCGATTTGTGGTGCCCCGAGGCCGGTGCGCCGTCGTCGCTGGCGGTCAGGCGCGGCTGGGCCCGCCGCTTCGCCTCCTTATATAAGGCCTCCGACGTGCTCGGATCGGTGACGCCGTATTGGCGCGAGCGCTGCGGCCTCAGCGCGGATTGCTTGGTTTATTGCGGTTTGCACGATTCCAACGCCGATCTTCTGGCCTTGCGAGGGGCTCCGGGAATCGGCGCCCGCGAACATACGGTGATTTCGACGGGTACTTGGTTCATCGCGATGCGGTCGTCGCCGCAGAAAATCGCCCTCGCGGATCTGCCCCAAGCCCGCGACTGCCTCGTCAACATCAATCCGTTCGGTGTGCCGGTGCCGTCGTCGCGGTTCATGGGCGGGCGCGAGACCGAGATTCTCGAAGACGCTGGCGGCCAGCAGCTCGATCCGGCCGCGCACGAAGCCGAACTCCTGGCCCGTGCCGCCGAACTGGTGAGCGCGGGCGTCTTTGCGCTGCCGGCATTCCAGCAAGGTGTCGGTCCGTATCCGAATCACCAGGGCCGCTGGATCGGCCGTCCCGAGGATCAACTTGGCCGCCGCGCCGTTGCCGGACTTTATCTCGCGCTGATGCTCGACACGTCACTCGGGCTGATCGGTGCGGCGGAGCGTCTCATCGTCCAAGGTCGCTTCATCGCCGATCCGGTGTTCGCGCGGGCGCTGGCGTCTTTGCGTCCCGGTCAAACGGTTTCGCTCGCGCCTTCAGGCAACAGCTTGTGTTACGGGGCGCTGAGTCTGATCGACTCGACGCTGGTACCGGCCATGCCGCTCACCGAAGTTTCGCCGCTGCCGTTCGAGATTGCATCGTATGCGGCAGCATGGTGCGAGCAACTCGCAAAAGCATTCTGATCAGCCTTACGAAAGTCTGAACTTGCAGTGAGGTCGTCACACCGCTGGCCGTCTATACTCTTATAGAATGTGTGGCGATGTGCGCACACTCCAATCAAATTCGCTCGCTTTTTTCAGATGCTGCTACCGTTAGCAATCCAATTGTGATTACTATCACTCTTAGGCGATCACATTCGCACACTGTGATCGCGAAAGGCGCAGCCTTGGTCCCAAGGCATTGCCCGGTCCGGCAACAAACGCGTCACAAGAAACGGAAACGTGCTGAGGGAGGGTTTTAGGAATGTCCAGCACTTCATTGAAGTGTCGCCGCGCGCGCTTGCTATGCAGTTCGGGTCTGGTGTTCGCGGGCGCGATGCTCGTAGCGACCGCCGCCGCTGCGCAGGAATCGCAGACGATGGAGACGGTGGTGATCACCGGTTCGCGTCTGGCGGTGACGACAGCTTTTGACGCGCCCACGCCGGTATCGGTGGTTGGTGCGGAAGACATCAAGATGTCGGGCACGGTCAATATGGAAGGCCTGCTCGCTCAATCGCCGCAATTCACCCCGGCTACCAACGGCGGCACGTCCGCCAACACGGTGCAGGCGAACGGCGATAGCGGCGCGGCCTTTGTCAATCTTCGCGGCCTCGGCCAGCAGCGTAACTTGGTTCTGGTCAACGGCCGCCGGTTTACGATCCAGTCGACCAGCCTGATCACCGACATCAACACCATTCCAACCGCTCTCGTTCAGCGTACGGAAATCGTGACCGGCGGTTCGTCGGCCGTGTACGGTTCGGATGCCATCTCCGGCGTCGTCAACTTCATCATGAAGCAGGACTTCGAAGGCGTTGAGGGCAATGCCGAGTACACCTTCGATCAGTTCACGACGTCGCCGATCTACAACTTCGACCTGACGATGGGCGGCAATTTCGATCACGACAAGGGCAACCTCGTCGTGGCGCTCAACTACTCGAGCCGCAAGGGCTTCACCCAGCCCGATCACGGCGGCTGGACCAATGTCCAGTACACCGACGCTTGCGTGACCAAGGCCTCCTATAGCCCGACCAATCCGGGCGTGAAGCTGAACGGCAACAGCGGCGCATCTTGCCTCTCTTCCGGTGGCGTGATGGGCTTTGTGGTGGGCGGTTCAGGCGATACGCCGAATGGCTACATCAAGGGCGTTCCGACGTATGCCGGTGCCAACGCGACGTTGCAGGGCCTTTATTCGGCCGCTGGTCTGTCGGGCATTAACGGCGACGGCATGATCTTCGGCAATGCCGGCACTCCGACCACGGTGCGTGACAGGGATTCGTCGACCGACACCTATAATCTGATCGCCACCAACTACATGCAAATCCCGCAAACCCGCTGGATGATGAACTCCTTCGGCCATTACGATTTCAACAAGTACGTCAAGGCCTATGCGGAATTCCATTTCTCCAGCAACACGGTCAGCGCCCAGTTGACCCCAGCGAACGCCACCGGCGACATGCTGGTCAATACGCGTGATCCGGCCTTCTCACCGGCCCTGCAGTCGGTATTCACTTATCTGGATTCGCAGGAAACCGGCCCGTCTTCGATCACGGCCGGCACGGGTACCTTCACCACCACGCCGAACGACGGCTTGGCCAAGATCCAATTCGGCAAGCGCTTCGTCGAAAACGGCCAGCGCCGCCAGGATGCCAACCGTATCACTTGGCGTTTCGCCGGCGGCTTCAAGGGCGACATCGGCAGCGTCAGCGAGCACTTCTTCAAAGACCTGAACTACGACGTCTATTATACCTTTGCCCGCACTCAGGAGACCGATACCCAGTCGGGTTCGATCTCCCGCAGCAAGCTGCAGCAGAACGTCCTGGCCGCGACCAACGGCGGAACGCCGCTTTGCGAGTTGTTCGGCATCGGCGCTCTGTCGCCTGCTTGTATCGCCTCCATCACGGTTCAGTCGGAAGTCGTGACCAACGCCGAAATGCAGGGCGCCCAGGCGTCCATCAGCGGCACGGCATTCGACCTGCCGGCCGGTCCGGTGCAGTTCGCGTTGGGCGGCGAGTGGCGCTACACGATGGCAGAGTACATTCCTGATATGTCGACCCGCACGGGCGACGTCGCGGGTTTGAACTCATCGCTCGGAACCAAAGGCGCGATCGTCGTGCATGAAGGCTTCGGCGAAGTGCGCGTTCCGGTACTTGCCGATCTGCCGTTCATCGAAAACCTGACGATCAACAGCGCCTTCCGTTATTCGGAATACAACATCGAAAAGGCACACGGCGTCCTTACCTGGTCGTCGGGTTTGGACTGGAAGATCGTGTCCGACCTGACGTTGCGCGGTCAGTATCAGCGTTCGATCCGGGCGCCAAACGTCAACGAATTGTTCGGTGGCACGGCAACCAACACCTCTGTCGGCGTTGTCGATCCTTGCGGTGCGAACTCCACGACCCAGAACCCAGCCGTTCGCGCGGTTTGCATAGCCCAGGGCGTCGCGCCGGCGAATGTGTTTACGTCGGCGGTCCAGACCAACAACCAGTTGATCCGCTACACCACGGGCGGCAACTCGGCGTTGGCACCGGAAAAGTCGGATACGATCACTTTGGGCGCGGTCGTTACGCCTGATGCGATTCCCGGCTTTGCGACGAGCCTCGATTTCTACAGCATCGCCATTCACGGTGCGATCGCGGCCAACAGCCCGGCTGGCGTTCTCAGCCAATGCTTCGCGCCGACGGGCGGTACGCCGAGCGCAACCAGCGAATTCTGCCTCAAGATCCATCGCGCTGGTGGTTCGGCCGATCTGACCTCGGGTTATGTCGAGTCGCTTTACGACAACCTCGGGGCCGAGATCACCCGCGGTATCGACTGGAACGCGACGTATTCGTTCGACACCGGCCACGGACTGCTCAGCGACAACGGCCGGGTGGACGTCAGCACCAGTTGGAACTATCTGCTGGCCTATACCAACACGCCGAGCCTGAACAATCCGAGCGTCAAGAACGAGTGCGCCGGCTCTTACGGCAACACCTACTGCGATTGGGAACCGCTGCCGTACCTCAAGGGCCAGACCAGCATCCGTTGGCACGACGGCCCGTTGTCGTTCAGCCTGAAGTATCGTTATGTCGGCGGCGTCACGCTCGACAAGTTCCTCGTCCCGCTCCGTCAGGGCGCGACGACGGTGGCGGCCAACTTCACCAAGCCGTATCTGCCGGACATGCATTACTTCGATGTGTCGGCGAGTTACGACATCAACGAGAACCTTTCGGTCTACGGCGGCATCAACAACCTGTTCTCGAAGGATCCGCCGATCCTGGGCAGCGGCCAGAGCTATGCGAACTCTCTGCCGGCGACTTATGACTCCTTGGGACGCGTGACCTTCATCGGCATCACGGCCCGGACGAACTGACCCCGAACGGGTGGGGAGCGTGTGAACGCGCTCCCCGCGCGGTTCTCCTTAGTGGCCGGCACGAGCAGCTCCGTGCCGGCCTTTTTTTGTTTGCGGCGTTTTGGTCGCCGGATGCGCGCGGCAAACGCTTCAGTGCCTCAAACAAAACGCCTAAGCTCAAACCAACAAAAACATTCATAGGGACGGAACGTGACGATGACGAAGGCCGAAACGGCGCGATCCTTGCGCGGACCTCTGGCGCTGGCGATTACTTGCTTTGTGATCTGGGGATTGGCCTATGGCCTGCTCGACGTGCTCAACAAGCATTTCCAGGAAACGCTGAACGTCTCCAAGGCGCAGTCATCCTGGCTGCAGATCGCTTATTTCGGCGCCTATCTCGTCTGGAGCATTCCGGCCGGTCTGTTGCTGCAGGCCAAGGGATTCAAATTCGGCCTGGTGTCGGGCCTTGTCGTCATCGCCTTCGGCGCATTTCTGTTCGTGCCCTCGGCGCAGCTCGAAAGCTTTCCGTACTTCGTGATGAGCATGTTCGTGCTCGCCACCGGATTGT
>JAATGK010000386.1 GCA_015654715.1 Alphaproteobacteria bacterium | reverse complement strand
GTCCATGAAGTTCTTCACCAGGAGGCGCAGGATTTTCATGTCCTTGTGGCGTGACAGGCCGCCGGCGGCGAATTCCTTCAGTCTGTCCAGCATCACCGAGCCAGATGGACCGACGAAGCAATCGCAGACGTTGTTCGCAACGTAGTCGAGAATGGTTTTGTCGAAGGCGATCTTGTTGGAGAGTTTCTCTTTCACTCGCGCGAGATCGACATAATCGGCGACCGAATAAACCTGGTCGCCGATGCAGAACAGAAAACCGAGCGAGGTGCAGTTTTCGTGGCCGCACGGCAGCGGTACCAGATCGCGGTAGGCCATCAGGCCTGAGGCGGCGATGGCGAGCAGAATGTCTTCTTGCAACACGGTCGGCAGAGCGATGCCGCGCGCGGCGCCGACTTTGGTCAGGCGCTGAAAGGTAACGCCGGAAATATGCGCCGTGTCGGTCGCCAGTTTCAGGATCGCCGGGATCTGATCGAGATTGCCTTGGTACACCGTGACCGCCAGGCACATCTTGATTTCGGCGGCGTTGAGTTTGGCGATGATGGCGCGCTTGTCGGCCAGCAAGGCGCGGCCGCGCAAGGCCTCATAGACCGTATCGGAAAAGCCGTCGAATTGGAGATAGACCTCCACTCGGTCGCGATGAGTGCGCACTTTTTCGAACGCCGCCGCGTTGCGTAAAAAGCCGAGCCCATTGCTGTTGATGACGATGCGTCCGATGTCGTGCGCCAGCGCTTCGTCCAGCAAGGCGCCGAAATCGGGATGGGTCAGGCATTCGCCGCCGGAAATCTGCAAAATCTCCAACTTGCCGCTTTCGACCCGCAGCAGCGTGTCGAGCCGGGCGCGGAATTCTTCTAGCGAAAGGTGGTGTTTGCCCTTGGCGCCGAAATAGCAGACCGGGCAGGCGAGATCGCAGCAATCGGTCACTTCGATCAGCCCGGTGCAAACATGCTGGCGATGGGCTTCGCACCAGCCGCAATCGGCGCCGCAGTCACCGTGAAATGCCGTCACCGGCCGGAACGGCTTGCCTGGCACATCGAAAGTCTTGTCGAAAAAGCGATGCGCGTCTTTGGCGATCTGGACCGTGAAGCGGCCGTGTTCGGGGCAGGTTTTGTCGAGGAAGACGTCCTTGCCGTGGGTCCGCTTTGCTGCCGCAATGGGGACGAGACACACAGGACACAGAGACTGCGTTTCGCCCGGCATGCTCCCCCCAACGCCAGAATGCGGCGCTATTTTAGAATAGGTTGTGCCCGCACCCGCTGCGGCATAGGCGCGCCAATTCTACCGCAGTTGTGAAACGTCCTTGGCGGCCATGCGGCGGACGGCGATTGATTTGACGGCCTGCCGGGCTCATATCTCGCGAAAGTTTCTTTTTTGTCGCGCTTTCGGACGGAAAACTCGTTTCCACTTTTCCTGAAAGCGCTCATCGAGGATGACCGCGTTGTTGCCGATCACGATTGAAGATGTCCGTGCCGCCGCCAAGGTCATTGACGGGGTTGTGCAGCGCACACCGATGCGCCCGTCGCGCACCTTATCCGAGATCGCCGGGGCCGAGGTCTGGCTCAAATTCGAGAATTTGCAATTCACCGCGTCGTTCAAGGAACGCGGCGCGCTCAACAAGCTGGCGTCGTTGTCGGCCGAGGAACGCGCCCGCGGCGTCATCGCGATGTCGGCGGGCAACCACGCCCAAGGCGTCGCTTATCACGCCGGCCGCCTCGGCATTCCGGCCACCATCGTGATGCCGCTTGGCACGCCGTTCGCCAAGGTTACGCATACTAAGAAGTTTGGCGCCCGCGTCGTCTTGGAAGGCAATGTGCTGACCGAAGCCGCCGCCGCCGCGCATCGGATTGCGGCGGAAGAGAATCTCGTCTTCGTGCATCCTTACGACGATCCCAAAGTGATGGCAGGGCAGGGCACGTTGGCGCTCGAAATGCTGGAAAAGGCGCCCGAACTCGATGCGCTGGTGGTGCCGGTCGGCGGTGGCGGCTTGATCGCGGGGGTCGCGGTCGCGGCCAAGGCGCTGAAACCGGAGATCGAGATCTACGGCGTGCAAACCCGCGCTTATCCGTCGATGTACAACGCGATCAAAGGCGAGACGCTGCCCTGCTCCGGCCAAAGCATGGCCGAAGGCATTGCGGTGAAGGAGCCGGGCGATAAGACCGTGGCGGTGGTGCGGGCGCTGGTGAAGGACATTCTTTTGGTCGGCGAGGCCGAAGTCGAACACGCCATCGCCGCACTGCTCGAAATCGAAAAGACGCTGGTCGAAGGCGCCGGTGCGGCGCCTTATGCCGCAGTGGAGACTTATCCTGATCTGTTCAAGGGCAAGAAGGTCGGTCTGGTCTTGTCGGGCGGCAATGTCGACATGCGGCTGCTCTCCAACGTCATCTTGCGCGAGTTGTCGCGCGAGGGCCGGATTCTGTCGCTGGTGGTCAAGATCGTCGACCGCCCCGGCGTCCTGGCTCAGGTGGCGACCCTGGTCGGCGACGCGGGCGGCAATATCCTCGAGGTCGCGCACAACCGTATGGCGACCGACACCTCCGCCAAGCTTGCTCATCTCGGCATGACGGTAGAGGCGCGCGACGCCGAACACGCCGCCGAAATCCGCAAAACGCTCGAAATCGCCGGATTCAAGCTCGAAGGGTGATCGTCGGCTGCTTTATCCGCAGTTTCCCCTATAGGGCGCAGGATTTACGTCCCGTTACGGTTCACGTGCGTAAGATGCCTGCCTTAACCTTGGAGGACCGCACGGATGGCAATCGAATCAGGCGACGACGTCTACGTCGACGACGGAGTCATCATCGGGCACGTGCGGCGGGCCACGACGCGCGACGTCATCGTGTTTGTCGAAGACGAGGGCGATTTCACGCTGCCGCGCGATACCGTAAAGGCGACGGGCAACAACGCCATCACACTGATCTGCAAGAAATTGCCAATCGAGATGCGGGCCGTGATCGGCCATTTGCACGGCGAAACTTACGATCCTGACGCTGAGTAAGCCTCGGATCGTAAAGAACATTCTTGTCTTGGCGGGCCGCGCGGACATCGGCTAGGCTGGCGCCATGAAAAATTACCTGACCCAGATCGAACCTGGCTACGACGTCTTCGTCCACGACGGCGACGTCAAGGTCGGCGCCGTGCGCGCCGTCAACGGCCGCGAGCTCACCGTCTATGTCGAGAACGCCGGCGACTTCGTCGTGCCGCGCACGGCCGTGATCGAGGTGGTCGAGGGCAAGGCGGTGCTCGATTGCGGCAAGCTTGATCTCAAGCTGCGCCGCGCCATCGGCCATGCCCACGATTCCGAGGACCCGGCCGCTCGCTCGGGCGCTCCCGCGGCCGAGGAGGCCGATTAACCTTTTCTTAAGCATCTTCTTCGCGCCAAACCGGGACAGGCATACGCTTGTGGGCATGAAGCGGTCCGCGATGCAGTTTCCGAAGTTTGCGCAAATCACCGGCATGATCGTGACCTCGATCGTGGTGCTCGGCACCGACACCGACATCTTGTTGGCGATCCCGCTCGGCGTCCTGGCCGGCGGGCTGGCGACATTTTTCGTGTCGCTGTCGGAAGAAAAGCAAAACGCGAATAGCTAATCCCTATTCGCAATCCGCCAGTCCTACTCCACCTTCGGGATGTTGTTGATCTGCTCTTCCAGTTCCTGGAAGGTGGGTTGTGACTCGCTCGGCACGCTGCCGCGGCCGATTTCGACCGACACCTGCGCCGCATTGCCGTGCAGATGGGCGACCAGGATGTCGCGGATGACGTGATAGAACAGCGATTCCTCGTCGACGATGGCCTTCAGGCGCTGGCCGAGCGGCCCAACGATGCCGTAAGCCAGGAACACACCCATGAAGGTACCGACCAGGGCGGAACCAATCATGCGACCCAAGACTTCCGGCGGTTCCGAGATGGCGCCCATGGTCTTAATCACGCCGAGCACGGCGGCAACGATACCGAGGGCCGGCAGCGCATCGGCCATGCTTTGCAACGACATGGCGGTCGATAGCGCTTCGTTGTGGTGCTTTTCGAGCTGCTTTTCCATCGCCGCCTCGACTTGCAGCGGGTCTTCCAGGCTCATGGTCATCATGCGCAATGTGTCGCAGATGAAGGAGAGCGCGAAATGATCTTTGGAGATCTTGGGATAGCGCTTGAAGATCGAGGACTCTTCGGGCTTTTCGATATGCGCTTCGAGCGCGATCAGGCCCTTTTGCTTCATTGTCTTGGTGAGCAGGAACAACAGGCAAAGCAGATCGCGGAAATCGTTCGTTTTCCACTTCGGGCCGCTCATCACCTTGCCGAAGTCGCCACCGACCTTTTTCAGCGTATACATCGACGAGGCAATCAGCAGCGCCGCCAGCGCAGCCCCGAGAATCGTCAGCAGTTCGTGCGGCGCAGCCTCGATCACCGACCCAAGCGATCCGCCTGAGATCAGGAACCCGCCGAAAACGCAGACAAAGAGGACAACGAGCCCTATGATCTGAAGCATTAGTCCCGCCCTAGGTGCGAGGCCGATTATCGCGGTGATGGCTTAACGCAGGCTAAACCCCACCGCGGCTGTGGATGTTGGTTTCCAGGGGGTTAATTGCGATCGGTTGGGTGCTGACCAGCGTGGTCAAACCCACGGCTTTGGTCGCGCGGCGCCGACAGCACCACGGGTTAACGCCCTCATGAGGAGGAACGCATGCGCCGGTTTTTCGAAAAACTGCTGCTGATCGTCGCAACGCATGTGCGCGCCATGCTGCTCACGCCGATGGATGTCGGCGCCGCGGCGATCGTCGAACAGGCGGGTCGGGTCGTGCTGGTGCGCCATTCCTACAAATCAGGCTGGCTGTTTCCGGGTGGCGCGGTGAAGCGGGGCGAGCCGCCGGCTGCCACCATCATCCGCGAATTGCGGGAGGAGATTGGGCTGACTCAATCGGTGCCGCCGCAGCTACTCGGCGTGTTCGTTCGCCGCCGGCTGTGGGTGACCAACATGATTCTGCTCTACCGGGTGCGCGAGGCGGTGTTCGTGTTCAAGCCCAACTGGGAAATCCGTGAGGTCCGGCTGACCGATCCGGCCAAACCGCCGCCGGGCACCGGTCCGGCGATCCGCCGCCGTCTCCGGGAACTCCTCGGCGAGGCTTCTCAGGTCGGCAATTGGTGACAATCCTTGCATTTGCCGGGCGCTGCCGTTAGCGAAAGCGCCATGAGCGATACAAGCTGGCAGATTCGGCCGGAATGCGCCGAAGACGCGCCGCTGGTTGAGCTTTTGAACGCCGTCAGTTTCGGTCCCGGGCGCTATGCCAAGTCGGCGTATCGTCTGCGTGAGGGCGTCGATCCGGTGGCCGGCCTTTCCTTCGTCGCCGTTGATGGGCCGGACGTGCTCGGCTCGATCCGCTTCTGGCCGGTGGCGATCGGCATGGACAAATCGCTGCTGCTGGGGCCGCTCGCGGTGCAGCCGGGACTGCGCGGCCGCGGCATCGGCATTGCCTTGATGAAACACGCGATCGCGGCCGCGCGCGCCCAAGGCTATCCGTCCATCATTCTGGTCGGCGACGAGCCCTATTACGTCCGCGTCGGTTTCGCGCGACTCGCTCCCGGCCGCATCAAATTCCCCGGTCCGGTTGATCCCGACCGCGTGCTCGGCTTGTCGCTCGCCCAGCACAACGCGATGCTGACCATCAAAGGCGAAGTCCGCCGCGCCCGCATCGACCACCCCGTCAGCGCCAGCGGCGCGCCGGTGGCGGGCTGACAGACACTTGTCTCAGTTTTGCGGCACGGGTGCCGGGGTGGGCGCAGGTGCCGCCGGCGTTGCCTCGGCCGGTACCACAATCGTATCGCCCAATGCGTCGTTCAGCACCGCCGCCAGCCGCACGCCGGCCTTGGCCAGTTGCATCGCCGTGATGGGGCCGACGCTGGCGGGATAGCCGTCCGGCAGGATGATCGGCACCAGCGTGCCGCCGGTGCCCGGGAATGCGGGATAGATTTTCGTCTTGGCGATCAGGAAGGATTCATTTGCCCATTGCTCCGGCGTGCTGTTCGACCACGCCGCCGCGATTTGCGGCGTGATCTTCGACGACAGGGTCGCGGCGATGGTCGCCGCATCGGGGCCGATCGCGTTCACCGTCGCGTTGTCCCACACCGCATGCAAATTGGTCGTCTTCGACCCCGCCATGATCTGGACTTTGTTACCGCCCTTGTCGTTATTGTCGGCGCAATGCAGCGGCTGATGAATATCGCCGACGAAATGGATCAGGAACTTCAGCGCTTCGGCCCGCACCGGCTTAGCCAGTGTCTTGTCCTTTACGATGGCGATTTCACGGGTGATCTGCGCCACCACGCAAGCGTCGTCTTTGCAATCGCGCGCCGCGTCGTAGCCGTCGGCGGTAATCGGAATATCGACGTAATGCCAGGGCCCGGTTTCCTTGCGGCCGAAGCGGATCTGATCGGCCCAAGCAGCGACGTCGGTCATGCCGGTGATGGCGTCTTTGGACTCCAGCAGGTCGGTGACCGCCCCCGCCGCCGCCGGGCTCAGGCGTGCCGCCGCGATTTGTGCCACGGCTTGGTGACCGGTTTTGTCCCACGCCGAGGACGGCGCGAGACTGAAGGCGAACATTGCAAT
>JAATGK010000389.1 GCA_015654715.1 Alphaproteobacteria bacterium | reverse complement strand
GAGCGCTATTCGGTCGGGCGTTATCAAATCGATGCCGCCGCCGCGCTCGCCGAAGCCCGTCGCCAGAATCGACTGCCGATTTTCGTCGGCGGCACCGGGCTTTATTTCGCGGCGCTGACCGAGGGCCTGGCCGAAATTCCCTCCGTCCCTGCCGAAATCCGGGAGGCTTCGCGCGCGCGGCTCAAGGCGCTTGGCGTTGCCGGTTTGCATGCCGAGCTGGCGGCTCGCGACCCCGCTACCGCAGCGGGCCTCCGCCCGACCGATCCGCAGCGCGTCTTGCGCGCCTGGGAAGTGCTGGAAGCGACCGGCCGGCCGTTGATCTCTTGGCAAAAGGAAGCCGGAACGCCGGTGCTGGCGGGCCTGAAGCTTGCCCGTTTTGTCCTCGATCTCGACCGTTTCGCGCTGCGCGAGCGCATCCGGGTGCGCTTCCTCGCCATGCTGGAAGCGGGGGCGCTGGCCGAGGCGGCGGTCCTGAACCGGCTCGATCCCACCCTGCCAGCGGCAAAAATCCTGGGGTTACGGCAACTTGTCGCGCTCGCGGCGGGCGAGATCGAAGCTGTCGATGCCGTCACTTTAGCGGTCACCGCCACCCGCCAGTTTGCCAAGCGTCAGGTGACCTGGTTCCGCCACCGCATGGCCGATTGGAATTGGGTGCCGGTAGACGAGATTGGAAACTTTGTATCCGTGTTGCGACAAAACTTCACCTAAAATTGCTTGACGAGGCGCTCTTTCATCCATAGTTTGCGCCCACCGCAAAGGAATACCCTGTGTTCAATCGCACGGATGTAGTACTTAAGAAGCCGCACTCCGGCCGGGTCTAACCCGGTACCGGCAGGGCGGCTTCATGCGGACAAGGGGCGGCAACGCCCCTTTCGCTTTTTCAGAGAACAGCGCTTGCGAAACCGGTTTCGGGTAAAAAGCAGGCCACGTTGAAATGACACGGACGAGACGATGATCCCACCGCTGAAAGAAATGACCGGCGCCGAAATGGTTATCCAGGCGCTCAAGGACCACGGCGTCGAGCACATTTTCGGTTATCCCGGCGGCGCGGTACTGCCGATTTACGACGCGCTATTTGCGGCCAACGATCTCGTTCACGTCCTGGTGCGCCATGAGCAGGGCGCCGTGCATGCGGCCGAAGGCTATGCCCGCTCGACCGGCAAGTGCGGTGTCGCGCTGGTGACCTCGGGTCCGGGCGCCACCAATGCGGTGACGGGCCTGACCGATGCGCTGCTCGATTCCATTCCGCTGGTGGTGTTGTCCGGCCAGGTCGCGACCCATCTGATCGGCACCGACGCGTTCCAGGAATGCGATACCGTCGGCATCACCCGGCCTTGCACCAAGCATAATTGGCTGGTGAAGGACATCGCCGACCTGCCGCGCATCCTGCATGAAGCGTTTCAGATCGCCACCACCGGCCGCCCCGGTCCGGTGGTGATCGACATCCCCAAGGATATCCAGTTCAAGAAGGGGTTCTATGTCGAGCCCGACAGCGTCGCGCACCGCACCTATCACCCGCCGTTCGAAGCCGATATCGATGTGATCTCGCAGGCCGTGGCGCTGATGGCTTCGGCCAAGCGTCCGATCTTCTACACCGGCGGCGGCATCATCAATGCGGGACCGGCGGCGTCGGCGGCGCTCCGCGAACTGGTCGAACTCACCGGTTTCCCGGTGACCTCGACGTTGATGGGCCTTGGCGCGTTTCCCGCCTCGGATGACAAGTGGCTCGGCATGCTCGGCATGCACGGGACGTACGAAGCCAACAACGCCATGCACGATTGCGACGTGATGATCGGGCTTGGCGTGCGCTTCGACGATCGCGTCACCGGGCGCATCGACGCCTTTTCGCCGGGCTCGAAGAAAATCCACCTCGACATCGATCCGTCGCAGATCAACAAGAACGTCCGCGTCGATCTGCCGATCATCGCCGACGCCGGCCAGGCGATCAAAGCCATGGTCAAGGTGTGGAAGCAGAAGGACTACAAGGCCGATCGGAACGCGCTTCGCGAGTGGTGGGAGCAGATCGAGCGTTGGCGCGCCAAGCACTGCCTCGATTACAAGCAGAACGGCCACGGCATCAAACCGCAATACGCCATCGACCGGCTCTATCAACTGACCAAGGACCGCGACACCTACATCACCACCGAAGTCGGCCAGCATCAGATGTGGG
>JAATGK010000261.1 GCA_015654715.1 Alphaproteobacteria bacterium | reverse complement strand
GTTCCCCCAGCCGCAGCAATTCGCCTGCTTGTCACGTTCCGATCAGGACGGCGGCACTGTAGGCGGCCAGCACGCCGCGTGCGGCGCCCGTCCGCAAGGTCACGCCGGTTTTGGCGTCGAGCCCTGGGGCGGTCAGATGAACGGCGTGCGGATGCTTCACCCAGCTTTGCGCGATGGCTGCCGGTTCGGGGCTTTTGTTGATCAGCGCCAGGAGTTTGGCTTTGCCTTTGCGGGCGGCATAGCCGGTCACATTGCTGTCCGCCGCGACCGAGCAGGTGAGCATTTCCGCACCGGCGAAAAGTTGCGCGAACTGCATGCCGTAATAGAGCGGGCGCAACGCGGTGCCGCCGTCTGCCGTGGCTTCGATCGGCGTATAGATGCCGTCGCCACCGCCGTGCAGATTGACGCCGGCCCATCCCACTGCCGCGCGCTTCAGCATCATGTCGGCGACCCACAGCGCCGATGCGAACGCATCGCTGACGCCCGGCCGCCCGCCGCGATAGCACGAATTCACTTCGGTCAGCCGGAACGGCACGCCGCCGGAATCGGCGGCCGCCTTGGCCGCTTGCGCGATCTGGTCCGGCAGGCGCGATTTGCCGGAGAGCAACCGCTCGGCGTTTTGGTTGGGATCGTTGCCGGGTCCCATGTCGTAGAGGTGGCTGGAGAGGAATACCGCGTTTTTGCCTTCGCGTTTGCCGAATTCGTCGACCCAATCCATCGCGACCGCCGTATCGGGTCCGGCAAACGGCGCATTGGTAACGGCCTGCCGTACCGCTGCGACGAATGCCTTGTAGTCGCGATAATAGAGCTCGAAATCGCCGACTTTGTCGGTGGGGTTGCGCCTGTACTGCGGCAAGAAGTCGGCTTCGTTGCCGACCTGAAAGGCGAGCAGCTTGTCGCCCAGCGCCGCCGCGACATGAGCCGCTTCGTCGCGCGCGCGTTCCGCTCCGCCGGCGTTGCAGTCGAGCCCGTAGATCACGCGCCAGCCGGTCGCATCGCAAAATCCGCGCAAGGTGGAAAGCGCTGCCGGTGTGATGGCGCCGTCACGATGGTCGCGGACCGACGGATCGCACAGCTTCCATTCCCACTTCTTGGCCTTGCCTTCCTCGATGATCGTGGTTTGCGCCGGGGTCTCGAAGGTGCCCGTCTCGCTTTTCCAGCGGCAGGAATTGGACAGGCTGCCGCCCAGCCGGAGCACACCGCTATCGCTCAACTCCCGGAACGCTTTCACCAGTGCCGTGTTCTTCGGTGAAAAATAGTTGGGATTATAAAGCTGCGTATTCTCGTAACTGAGCCCGTTGAAATCGCGCGGCATGGTTGCGAGAACCGCATCGCCCACCGTAACCGCGACGCGCGTCGTTTTGGCGAACGACGGCGGCATGGCGGCAGCGGAAAAAGCGAGCGACAGGAAGGTGCGGCGGCGCATGGAATCCTCAAGATCGAAAATCGTCGCCACCGTACAACGTTTCGCTGCGTCCGTAGGCGGATAATTCAGCGGCGGCTATTTTTTCAAGAACGTCACTCGCGTTTCGCCATAGGTGCGCTCGTCGACGCGCGTGTACCCGGCGCCTTCAACGCTTTCGTCTTCCGCGGTTTCAGCCACCACCACCGCGCCCTCGGCCAGCCAGCCACCGGTACGCAAACTCGCCAGCGACGGTTCGATCAAGCCTTTGTGATAGGGCGGGTCGAGGAACACCAGCTCGAAGGGGCCGCCCGCGCCCGTGGCCATGTCGCCGAGCGACGTGGCGTCGCGCCGCCAGATTTTGCTCACTCCGGTCAGGTTCAACGTCTCGACGTTCTGGCGGATGAGGGCGCGGCTTTCGGCGGCATCGTCGACGAACAGGCAAAAGGCGGCGCCGCGGCTGAGCGCCTCGATTCCCATGGCGCCGGTTCCGGCGAACAGGTCGGCTACCCGCGCGCCGTCAAACGCCACGGCGAAATCGGCATGCATCAGGATGTTGAAAACCGCCTGCCGCACCTTGTCGGCGGTCGGCCGCACCCGATAACCGGACGGCGTCGCCAGGGTTCGCCCGCCGTAAAGTCCTGCCGTGATGCGCATCGTTAACTCTCCGTCACCGTGATACCCAATCCTTCCCCCCAGTTCCAACCCTGTTGGCGAAAAGGGGTCCGGCACGGTAGGGTTTACCCCATGCGCAACATCCTTGCCTGCCTCTTCGCCCTCGCCAGCCTCCTCGCGCCCGCTTCGGCCGACAACCTGCCGCCCCCCGGTGTCGCACCCAAAGTCCACGTTCAGGTGATCGCCGACCGCGATGCGGTCCGCCCCGGCGCCACCTTCACCGTTGCGGTCGAGCAGGACATCGCCGCGGGCTGGCACACGTATTGGTCCAATCCTGGCGAGGTGGGGCAGCCGACGGTGGTGAAATGGACCCTGCCGCCGGGTTGGAAGGCTGGGCCGATCCAGTGGCCCTATCCGGTGCGCCTGCCGGTCGGTCCGCTGATGGACTACGGCTACGAAGGCAAGGTCTGGCTGCTGATCGATCTGACCGCGCCTGCCGATGCGCCCGCCGGAACCGTCAGCCTCGATGCCTTGGTGCAATATCTCGTCTGCCGCGAGGTCTGCATTCCCGAAGACGGCCATGCCAAGGCGCAGATCGTGATTGATCCCGCCGCGAGTGGCCCCGCCGCCGCCAGCGCCGCCGATTTCGCCGCCGCGCGTGCGAAAATTCCCGCCGCCTCGCCGTGGCCGATGCGTTACGCGCTGGGCAAGGATTTGCGGCTGTTCGTCAACGCCCCGGCACTTTCCGGCATCGCGCGGCCCACCAGCGTGCAGTTTTTCCCGACGGTTGGCGGCGCCGTGACCGATGCCGCGCCGCAGAGCTTCGGTTTCGCCAAAGACGGTTTAGTGGTGCAGCTTCAGCCCGGTGCCGGCATCGCCAAATTCAAAGCGCTGAACGGCGTCTTGGTGCTGACCTCTGCGGACGGATCGGTGCAGGCGCTGGATGTGCACGCTGCGCCCGGCGCCGTGCCCGCGGTCAAGACGGCTGACGAACCCAGCCTGTGGCTGGCGCTGCTGTTTGCCGCGCTCGGCGGTCTGATCCTCAACATCATGCCGTGCGTGCTGCCGGTTTTGGCGATGAAGGCGCTGGCGCTTGCCGGACACGCCGGGGCCGATCGCGCCCACGCCCGCCTCGAATCCTTCTCTTATGCCCTGGGTGCTGTCCTCAGCTTCGTCGCCTTCGGGTTGGTGGTGATGGCGCTCCGCGCCGGTGGTGCGGCCATCGGCTGGGGCTTCCAGCTACAGGAGCCGATTGTTGTCGCGGGACTGGCCCTCTTGATGGTGGCGGTCGCGCTCAACATGTCGGGCGTGTTCGAGATCGCCCCGATTTCGGCCGGCGAGGGCCTCGCACGTCGCGGCGGATTGGCCGGCGCGTTCTTCACCGGCGTCCTCGCCGTGGCCGTGGCCGCACCGTGCACCGCGCCGTTCATGGCGACGGCGATCGGCTATGGCTTCACGCAGGACCCGGTGGTTGTGATCGGCATCTTCACCGCGCTGGGCTTGGGTTTTGCGCTGCCGTTCATTCTGCTCGGCGTCATGCCCGCGATGCACAAGCTGCTGCCCAAGCCGGGGGCATGGATGGGGCGGCTGAAAAAGCTGCTGGCGCTGCCGATGTATGCCGCTGCAGGCTGGCTGGTCTGGGTTCTGGCGCAACAGGTCGACCGCAGCGGCCTCATTGCTGCACTGGTTGCGGTCGTTGCGCTCGCGATCGTGGCGGGAATTTATGGCCGCATCCAGATGAAGTCCGGCTGGATCAAACCCGTTGGCTGGGCCGGGATCGCCGTGTTCGTCGCGGCGGGCGCTTATGCCCTCAGCATTGTTGCGGGTTCCAATCCGCCCGCGCCGGTGGCCGTCGTCAGTCATGCCGGCATGGCGTCGGAGCCTTACAGCCCCGCCCGGCTGGCGGCACTGCGCAAAGACGGCCGTCCCGTCTTCATCGACGCCACCGCGTCCTGGTGCATCACCTGTCTTGTCAACGAAGAGGCGGCGCTGTCGCGGCCGTCCGTACACGCCGCATTCAAGGACAAGCACATCGCGCTCCTGGTCGCCGATTGGACCAACCGCAATCCCGAAATCACCGCCCTGCTCGAATCGCATGGCCGTTCCGGCGTGCCGCTTTATCTTTATTACGCGCCGGGTGCGGCGGAGCCGAAGATCCTGCCGCAGATCCTGACCGAAGGCGAAGTGCTGAAGGCGCTCAATTAGAGCGTGGGATGTTTATGGCGTCCGGTTTTTGGCCGTCGCCGCGGCAACCGGTCCGTGTGGCGCCGTTCTCCGGCCGGATTGCGCGCTAAAATGTGATGGCAAGTCGCCCGGCGCGGTTTGCAGCCGCCATCCGCCCGGGATTAGTATGTTCTGCCATAAGAACAGATACTCCGGGGAGGAGATTTCATGACGTCGGTCTCGATGTTGCGCACGGCCACGGCCGCCGCGGCGCTCATGGTGCTCAGTGCAAACAGCGCAGGTGCTTTTGACTGGCCTTGGAGTGATAGCGGTAACAAGAACGTCCCGCCGCCACCTGCCTACACCAACACGGCGCTGCCGTTTGAGCAGCGGGTCGACGACCTCGTCTCGCGGTTGACGCTGGAAGAAAAAGCCTCGCAGCTCGGCAATTGGTCGCGCCCGATCCCGCGGCTCGGCATTCCCGGTTACAACTGGTGGAACGAAGCGCTGCACGGCGTCGCGCGCAACGGTGTTGCCACCGTCTTCCCGCAAGCGATCGGCATGGGCGCCACCTTCGATCCGGCACTGGTTCACGACATGGGCGTCGCGATCTCGACCGAAGCGCGCGTCAAATACAACGAGACCGGCTACGACAAGGATCATGGCATTTTTCAGGGCCTGACCTTCTGGTCGCCGAACGTCAACATCTTCCGCGATCCGCGCTGGGGCCGCGGCCAGGAAACCTACGGCGAAGACCCGTGG
>JAATGK010000239.1 GCA_015654715.1 Alphaproteobacteria bacterium | reverse complement strand
TGTCGCCCAGAAAGTGCGCCAAAAAGCTTGCGCGCTTTCGGAAAAATCGTGCAAAGGCAGCCTCATACAAAGAGCAGTCGGTTCCGAAGTGCGTTTCTCCAGGACAATCGAAACTTGGGGTGCAGGGGAACCCGTGAAACCCGTGTTTATCGAACCTTCGAAGAACGCGGAGATGCCGCGAACACTGTTGCTTTCAAACGCGGAAAGAATGCCAGTGCATTGAGATACGAACTTCTAGTGAAGCCGATTTCTGCGTCGTTGATCATTCTCTCCGGAACACATGGCGGTCGTGCGTGTGACGCGCGCCTTCGGTGATGCATCTTCCGACACTGCGCATCGCCTCGCGATCAGCGAGGCCGACCGATTGAGATTCACGGGTGGTGTTTCTTGTCGATCGTCGGGATGCGTCCAAATGCCTAGGTGTTTTTGAAAGCCCCGGATGTGAAATGTTGCCTAATAGTTGCGAATGACTCGCAACTAGATTCTCAAGTTGGTTGGATGCGCGGGGGCGGTTCCGTTGGGCAATCCGGCCAAGAGGGATTGGCGATGAGGGCGACGAGAATTGTGCTGGCGGCGTTGCTGCTGTTGTTCGGTAGTTGGTGGAGCGTTGCTTACGCCACGGAAAGTAAGCCCGACTACCGCGGCACGGTCGCTGAAATCGATTCACGCTTGATTTCGGCGGCGGCCGACTATCGTGCTGGAAACGCGTCCGCCGCCAAGGCGAAAGTGCAAAGCACCTATTTTCATATGTTCGAGGCTTTGGAAGGGCCGATCCGGATCAACATCTCCGCCAAGCGCAGCTACGAGCTGGAAAGCGATTATGCCACTCTTCGCAAGCTCATGAGCGATGGTGCGCCGCCCGCACAGATCGACAGCATCATCAAGGCTCATATGGCGGCATTGAACGAAATCGTGCCGGAGCTGGAAAGCGGCGCGGTCCTGGTTGGGCAGAAGGCGGACGGTACAGCGGGCACAGATACGACGGCAGGCAACGCGCCGGTCGCGATGCCCAAAAAGATCGAGCCATATTGGCAGAACGTCGTTGCTGCCATTCGCAGCGATTTGATGGCAGCGGCCGACGCGGTGGAGAAAGGCGACGCTGCTAGAGCGGCCGCACTCGTCAATCAGGCGCGGTTTGATCAGTACAAAAATTCCGAATTCACCATCGCGATCCGCCGCTATGTTTCCCAACAGCAGGATGGCGCTTATGAGGCGGAATTCATACGCATCGGCGATTTGGTGAAAGAAGGACGGGCCGACCAGATCCGCGGGTCGGCCACGGTGATGACCGACGAGATGACCGCGCAGTTGCCCGGCCTGCCCTTAGTTGGCGCGGCGGCGGAACGGGCAAAGGATGAGACTCCTTCCGCAGATTGGAATCTCGTCGCGGGCAAGGTGAACGCCGCTTTTGCACAAGCGATTGCATTGGCGGCCCAGGGCAAGGCCAATGCGGCGACGGAACTGCTGCAAAACGCGTATTTCGACGTCTTCGAAGCCAGCGGCATGGAATCGCGGATTGGTGCGCGCGACACCGCCTTCAAGACCGCGCTGGAAGCCCATTTCAGCAAGATGATGGCGTTGATCGACAAGCGTGCTGCACCGGCTGCGTTGCAGGCGGAAGCCGATTCTATGAAAGCGGATTTGACTCGCGCGGTCGAACTCTTGGGCGGAGAAGGGGGTAGCACTCCCTGGGCGCTGTTCAGCTATGCGCTCCTGATCATTCTGCGCGAAGGATTCGAGGCGATGGTGATCGTGACGGCGATCATCGCGTACCTCGTCAAAATTGGACACAGCGACAAGAAGCGTGTCATCGGCAACAGCGTATTCGTTGCGCTCCTGGCCAGCGCGGCAACCGCGGTAGTGATCAAGCTCGCGCTCCACAGCGGCGGCGCCAGCCAAGAGGTGCTGGAAGGCGGCACCATGCTCTTCGCTGTGGTTATGCTGTTTTTCGTCAGCTACTGGCTGATCTCGAAGGCGGAGGCAGAAAAGTGGACGGCCTACATCAAGGACAAGGTCGATACCTCCCTATCCTCCGGTTCGATCAGGGCATTATGGCTGACCAGTTTTCTGGCCGTCTATCGCGAGGGAGCAGAGACGGTCTTGTTCTATCAGGCGCTGACCATCAGTGCCGGGGTCATGGGCCTCGCCGCCATCGCCGGAGGATTCGTCGTCGGCTGTCTTGGATTGGGGTTGATCTATTGGGCCATGCAGGCGGGCGCGATGCGAATGGCAATCCGGCCGTTCTTCCAGATCACTGGAGCATTGATTTATGCGATGGCTTTTGTCTTCGCAGGTCAGGGCGTGATGGAACTGGCGGAGGGCAAGGTGTTCACCCCAACATTGATTTCGGGCATGCCCGAAATCCCGGCACTCGGCATCTATCCTTATTGGCAGAGTCTGCTGCCCCAGGCGTTTCTGGTGCTGGCGGCGCTGGTTTCTCTGGCCGTGATTCTGCGCCAGCGAGCGGCTGCCGTGCCGGTCGAAGCTCCGGGCGACCGGCGGTCGTGAAGACATTTTTTTTGTGTTCGACAATTGGTCTGGTCTTGGCGGCGTAGGGGCCGCCCTAACGTGGAGAGGGAAGAAAATGAAGGTCTTGAGGAATGCGGCCTTGGCGCTGGTGGCGACTGGGGCAATGAGCTTAGGTGCGGCTTACGCGGCAACGGGCGCGGAGAATCCGGAAACGGAGATCGGCACTAAATCGGTTGGAACGCTGGATATCGGCGCCGTCTATCTCAATCCAATCGAGATGGAACCGCACGGCATTGATATGCCCGCCGCGCAGGCCGACGTCCATCTCGAGGCCGACATCCATGCCCGCAAAGGCAATCCCAATGGCTTCGGCGCTGGCGAGTGGATTCCCAGCCTAACGGTTTCGTATACTCTGCTAAACAAAAGCACGGGCAAGAAGCTCAGTGGCAATTTGATGCCCATGGTTGCCAGCGACGGGCCGCATTACGGTTCCAATATCAAGATGCCCGGAACCGGCAACTATCACCTCAGCTTCCACGTCGATCCGCCGTCAAAACAGGGATTCGGCCGCCATACCGACAAGGCCACCGGTGTTGGCCCGTGGTTCCAGCCGTTCGATGTGCAGTACGACTTCTCCTACGTGCAGAAGAAGAAGAGGTAAGTCTGATCTTGCCATGAGGCCGGTTTTGCTCCCGTTCCTTTTAGAACTGGGGCATTCCGGTTTCGATACGGAGTTCGCCATTGGCCTTCTACATCGCCGCCCTGGTGCATGCGCTGAGCCCCGCGATCCTCGCCACCGTGCTATGGTTCACGGCGATGGGCGAAGCGGGCGTGCCCAGACGTACCTGGCTGGCGGGGGCGTTGGCTTGCGGTGTTATGGCGGGTGCGTTGGCCGCCGTCTTCGATGATGTGTTAAGCACCGGCGAGACGGCTGTGGGCGCCATTCTGCATAGCGCTTCGTTCCTGGCTGCGTCTCTGGCTTTACTGTTACTTCTGCTCTCTCTTCCCTTCGTCGGCCGGTTGGCGCGTTCGGTGGTCGGGCGGGCGATGGTCCGTCTGCGCTATGGTTACGGCGCGGCGCTTGCTGCCGTTCTGGTCGCGCTCGGTGTTTTTGACGTCTATGGCCGCGCCATCGCGCACGGCTTGACCGCGACCAATGTCGTCAATACCGACTTGATCCTTAATTGTGCCGCGATCCTGATCGGACTGGCCATGCTCGTCGTGCTGGGCGTGGCGCTCAACCGGATCGCAAGCAAGGCGGGCGGCATTGCTGCGGGGGCGGTGCTCGTTCTGGTTCTGCTCATAACCACGGTCGCGGAGTCGGGGGAGGTCGTGCAAAGCCTACTGCGCCTTGAATGGATCGAGGTTACGGCGGGGCGGATTTCCTATGCCGCGCAGCTTTCCGTCGTTGATCCCTGGTTGGCCTATGCTGATCTCGGCCTCTGCCTGGCGCTCGCGCTGATCGCCTTCGTCCGCCGTTTCCGTGCCCGGCCTATAGAAGATCGCGTGGCGCGCCGCCTGCAAACCGCCCGCGTGCTGGCGGAAAGGCATTGGCGCGGTGGCCTCTTCGCAATTACGGGGCTGCTGCTGGTCGTACTGCTGTTCCAGGATTTCTATGCCTCGCTGCCGCCTGCCTTGTCCCCGGCAACCCAGGTGCAGGCGGATGCCGGCGGGTACGTCCGCATCCCGATCGACCAAGTCAAGGACGGCAAGCTTTACCGCTTTGCCTATGCCTCGGCCGAAGGGCTGCAGGTACGGTTCTTCCTGATCAACCGTTACGACGCGGCCCATGTCGATATCGGCGTGGTGTTTGATGCCTGCAAGATCTGCGGCGACGCGGGCTATATCCAGCGCGGCGAGGAGATCATCTGCGTCGCCTGCAATGTGCGCATATTCCGTCCTTCAATCGGCAAGCTGGGCGGCTGTAACCCAATACCGTTGCCGCATGAGGTAGTGAAAGGGGCCATCGTCATCGCCGCCTCCGATCTTGAGAATGGCGCGTCGAATTTTACCAAAGCCGCAACTGCCGCGGCAGGGGAGTGAGGGCGCCATGATCCTGAGAATGCTGTGGCGATCCTTGTTCGAGGGGCGCAAGCGTAAGATTCTCGCCGCCTCGACTGTTGCGCTCGCTGCCGCGTTGATCACCACGCTGTTCGCGTTGTCGGTCGATGTCGGTGATAAAATGGCGCAGGAGATGACGGCCTACGGCTCCAACATCCGCGTCACGCCAAAGGCCGACGCTACGCCGCTCTTGATCGGCGGCGTCGATTACAATCCGCTCAAGGGCCGCGATTACCTCGACGAAGGGGATCTGCCCAAGATCAAGGACATCTTCTGGCGCAACAACATCGTCGGCCTGGCGCCTCGCCTCGACATGGCGGTACGCGTGGAGGCGCACGGAAGCTCCGCGGGGGCACCTCTGATCGGCACCTATTTCGATCATGTTGTGCCGCTACCGGATGACGAGAGCTATCGCACCGGTGTACGCAGTATCGACAGGTTCTGGCAGGTCGAGGGCGCGTGGCCGCAGGACGGGCCTGGGAGCAGAGTGTCCGATCGCGTTCTGGTGGGGCGCCGCCTCGCCGCGCGGCTGAACCTCGGCGTTGGCGCCCGCGTTACGGTGCGCGATTCAGATGGAAGCCGCATGCCCGCGCGGACACTGACGGTCTCGGGCATTCTTTCCAGCGGCGGCGATGAAGACGATGCCTTGATTGCGCCGCTGGCGCTGGTGCAAACGTTCGCCGGTCTGCCCGGCCGGGTACAGGCGGTGGACGTCAGTGCCTTGACAGTCCCCGAGAATGAACTGTCGCGCAAGGCGCAGCGGGCGGGCGTGGATGGTCTGACCTCCGAGGAATACGACACCTGGTATTGCACCGCCTATGTCAGTTCGATTGCCCATCAGATCGAGGAAGCAGTTCCCGATGCGTCAGCCCGGCCGATCTGGCAGGTGGCCGCGGGCGAGGGCGCCGTCGTCAGCCGCATCCAAACATTGCTGCTGGTGGTCAGTATCGCCGCCATCCTTGCCGCCGCGATGTGCGTTTCGGCATTGATGAACACCACTATTACAGAACGCGCTGCTGAGATCGGATTGATGAAGGCGCTGGGCGCGGCCGCCGGTGAAATCCACCTTCTCTTTATCAGCGAGGCGGTCGTGGTCGGCTTGATCGGCGGGGTTATCGGCCTTGCGGCCGGTGCCGCGCTGGCGCAAGGCGTGGGCTGGAGCGTCTTCGGCAGCGGCGTCGAAATCCGGCCGATCACCGTGCCGGTGGTGCTGGCCATTTCGGTGGT
>JAATGK010000334.1 GCA_015654715.1 Alphaproteobacteria bacterium | reverse complement strand
TGTCCTTCAGCCGGGCCGCGCTGACCGCCTCGGAATCCCAGTAGACGACGTTGTCGCCGCAACCGTTCCGGCGGAATAGATTGACCTTCGCCGCAGCCTGATTGATATCGACGTCAAAACCGCCGAGCGCATCGGCGCCGAGCGTTCCATCCACGTCCGGCAAGTAGCCATGCGGATAAATGCTAAAGCTCATCGTATGCGTCGAGAGCTTTCCAAGCTGGAACGAATTCACTCGTATGTAGTTGTTGAGCCGATGGCCGCCGCGCAGGATCACGGCATTGCCATCGAACGTTTTCACTTGTTCGCCGTTCTGCGCCGCCCATTCCGGTTTGACTCCGCTGAACGGAGCCGCAGTATCGAGCAGCAGCCGCACCGGATGGCCATCAATGGTCGCCGGAACCGTGATCCGGCCATCGGCGGTCATCACGATGTCCAGTTCGGCCATACGCAACAAACGGCAGCCGTCGTCGGCGCGTGCCCCCGACGCCGAGAGCGCCGCAACTGTGGCCAGCGCCGCGATGATCGTTCTCATGGTCCCCCCGGATCAACCACATCGTAGAAATTGCGCCCGGAGAAAGTTTATCAACCTGATAGCGTGTCTGCCATCGCAGAAATGGGATTTCGGCTTGGCGTTTTTTCACGTTTCACGAACGTCGATCCGATTTTGGTGTGATCCGGGCAATTGGTAAGCATTATCGGACAACCACAAGAACCGATCCGTACTTATTGAATTCGCAAAGCAATCGGCTTGTCTTCCCCCGTGCCTCCAACAAGTGGTCTTATGCCATCCGCGTTTGGCTCGCTGGCGCCGGGCTGCGAAGGAAAATCACCGCAACCAAAAGGCTGACACAGAGTCATGTTGCCCCCTTGCCCCGACATTTTTTGCTGCCCGCACCCCAGGAATGGACGGCATGCGGGAAAGAGGCGCAGGCAAGACGGGCGATGCCCGCTTCACCCGCGGAAGCCGGGGGTTCCGGGCGGGTCACGCGCTTTCGACTGGCGCCACAAAACGACGAAGCCACCAAGCTCTTCCCTGGAAGGCACGTAAACTTTTGCTTTATAGGCCGTGATGCCCTAGACAAGCCGCCAATGCACAAAAATCGAAACGGGACTATCCCTCGGGGGGCTGCCACGGCGACACGCCGGCGGCAAGGGCGTGCATAAATAGTCTCCCTGATACACGAGTAGAATTCATGCCCAATAGAAATGAATCATTGGCTGCCGCAGTCGAACCGGCTGCCCCGCGATTGATTGTCGTGGTCGAAGACGACGCAGTCGTGTCGGCCGGATTCGTCAGCATGCTCGAAAATGCCGGCTTTCGCGTCGTGCATTACGTCTGCGTCGAGGATTTGTTAGTAACCGACTGGGTCCATCAGGCGGCGTGCATTTTGCTCGACGCCAACCTGCCCGGTGTCAGCGGCGTAGAGGCCCTTCAGCATTTGGGCGCCGCCGCAAACCACGTCCCAGTGGTGATGATCACGGGGACCGCAGATGTAGGACTTGCGGTTCAGGCGATGCAAGCCGGTGCGTGTGACTTTATTGAAAAGCCCGCCGGCGAAGAGGAAATCCTGAACGCTATCGATCGGGCCGTCACCCTGTGCGCGGGCGGTTCCGTACTTGAAAAACTTAAGGACGAGGCCGCGCGCTTCACGGCTCAGCTCACGCCGCGGCAATTGCAAATTCTGAAGCTGGTCGTCGAAGGTCACGCCAACAAGAACATCGCCGCAAAGCTCTCGATCAACCAGAGAACGGTGGAAAATCACCGCGCCCAGATCATGCGGAAATCGGGCGTTAAGTCGCTGCCCGCGCTGGTGCGCATGGTCTTCGTCGCCAGCTTGTCGCCCCAGCCAGCGCAAGAGCGTGCGCGAGCGCCCGCCATCAACCGGGCGTCTGCGGATGTTGTTACACCGACCGAATTGGACAGGGATCGCTTCGAGCGCTTCTTCGAGCATATTCCGCTCGCGGTCATCGTCTCTGCGATGTCGTCGCAGGAGCGCGTCATCTACGCCAACCCGGCCTTTGAGGCGCTATCCGGTCAGACTCGTACCGAAGTTGAAGACCAGAGCTGGAGCGGATTGCACGGCGCTTCGGTCGGTGTCACTCCGCCGGTCGCCCTGGGCGACGCCGTCGTGGCCGCATCGGAGCTTGTCGGGACCTTCCAGATTGATCGGCCCGATGGCAGCAAGTCCCTTGTGGATCTGTTTTCCAGCATCATCTTCGATGACGACGACAGTCCGGCCTTCCGCCTCGCTGCCCTTGTGGACGTGAGCGCGCGCGACAAAGACCGGTTGCAGGAGTTCGAGCTGCAGATCCGCGAAAAGGACACGCGCCTTCTCGAAATGCAGCACCGCGTGAAGAACAACCTGCAAATGATCACGGCCCTCGTGCGCGTTGAGGCACGCAAAGCGCAGGGACAGACGGACACCGGCCTGTTTGACCGGCTGGCCGGGCGGATAAATTCCATCCAGCTTGTCTACAAACTGCTATCCGAGGGCGGCCAGGAGAATGACGTCGATCTCGGCGTTTATCTGAGCGAGATCGCTTCGTCGGTCATGCATTCGTCGGCCACCGATGGCATCCGCTTGGATCTGCAGGTCGATTCCTACCTCGTGTCGGTGAATGTGGCATTGCCCACCGGGATGGTGGTCAACGAATTGCTGACCAATGCCCTCAAGCACGCCTTTGTCGGCAGGGATGTCGGCACCATCACGTTGCATAGCATTTCCGATGAACGCGGACGCCGCGTTATCGTGGCCGACGACGGTGTCGGTCTGCCGCCCGAGACGTCATGGCCAAGTCACGGCAAGCTCGGCGCCCTGATCGTGCAGTCGCTGCGCCAAAATGCCAAGGCCGACATTGCCGTAGATTCTAAGCCAGGGCAGGGGATGCGCGTCACCATCACCTTCTGACGCGGAGGGAGGCGCTGGGGTATGCCGACGTGACAGCGGGCCGCGTGGGGGCAGAAAAATCTATCCCACATCCGCCTCGCGCCCTTTCTGCAATCTCTTCATCGCTTTGCACCAACCGCGCGCGAACTTATCCCCCATCGCCAGACCGGCCGTATAATTCCGGCCATGACCGCACCCGCCCTTGCCCTGTCCGACACGCCTGCGCTGATCCGCGCGGCGCTGGCGCGCTTGCCACGGCGACGCGTCCGGCAAAGCCTTGGCGATGCCGGAAGCTGCCAAGCGAAGCCGGGCGCCCCGCGCGCCAGCAGGAGGGGGGCCCCTCTCCAATTCCGCCGAACAATTATCTTGCTGAAAAACCCAACTGGGGCCGCAACCAGCGGCGCGGGCTGCGGCGGGCTGGCGAGCCAAAAGGCAACTT
>JAATGK010000506.1 GCA_015654715.1 Alphaproteobacteria bacterium | reverse complement strand
GCTGGCGTCGATCGTCAACTCCGGCACGATCTCCGCGGTGGCCGGCTATACCTCCACGTCCGGCGCGACGCCCTCGGCGCTCGACAACGACTCCCAGCTTGCCTACGCGATCAGGGTCGCCGGCAACAGCAACGGCACCACGATCAAGAATTACGCCAGCGCGTCCAAGTCGGCGATCATCACCGGCGACATCCTATTCGGCGGCGGCAACAACCAGGTTCTCGATCTGGTCGGCAACGCCACGCATGTTTCGCAGGTCACTGGCGACGTGACTTTCGGCTACACGCCCGACATCACGAACCAGCATCGCCTGCACATCGGTACCAATGCGATCCTGACCGGCAAAGTCATCAACAACGCGGCGCCCTATAGCGGCGTTCAGGTCGATATTGATGCGGCCGGCACGTTGAATCTGCTCAACTCCACGACCCCGCTGGACGCTTCGATCGTCACGGTTGCCGCCAACGGCACCCTCAATCTCGGCGTCAATCGGCAGCTCACCTCCAGCGGCATGATTCAGGCGACGGCCGTCACCTTCGCCAAAGACTCCAATCTTGGCGTGACCTATGCGAGTTTCCTGCCGAAGTCGGCGCAGTCGGCTGGGGCGGCGTACCAGTTCGTGCTGATGACCTCCGATATCGGTCAGATTACGATCAGCCAGAGCGTAATCGACAAGTTCAACAACTCGATCGACGTGAACGGCAACTCGACCCGTCCCTACCTGCTCAAGACGGCCACGATGTGCAACACCGGCAACGGCAATTGTACCCGCCCGACCAGCCTGTTGAGCACCCAAGACGCCCTCGTGATCAACGTCGTCGCCAAGACCCCGGTCGAACTCGGTCTCACTGCCGGCAGCGTCGCGATGGCGCCGTTGACGACCGACAAGGGCGCCGCGACCACCCTGTTCCAACAGGCCAATCTGGCGCTCGCGGTCGACGACGATCTCGGCTCCGCCTTCATCAACGGCATCCACAACGCCAAGGAAGCCGCCAAGGCCTACAACGACATGGCCCCGGGGATCACCGGGGGCACGCGCGCTATCGCCATCTCGATCACCGACTCGGCGACCGGCCCGGTGGCGGCCCGTCAGCGCGCCCTGCGCATGTACGGCAAGGCCAGCGGCGATTTCACCGTCTGGGGCCAGGAATTTGTCCAGATGATCAAGGACCCGGGCACCGGCGCGATCGACACCAACACCACCTTCAAAACCAATCCGGGCTTCAAGGATCACGGCTTCGGTCTGGCGGTTGGTATCGACAGCGGCAGCCCGAAATACGGCTGGTACGGCGGCGCGCTCACCTTCTATGCCGGCGACGTCAACGAACTCGCACGCGATGCCCACCAGAACGAGCAGTGGTATCTCTTGAGCCTGTATTCGGCGTGGCGCGGCACGGGCCTGTTCTTCGACACCAAGCTTGATGCCGGTTACGGCCACATCGACGGCAAGCGGACGCTGCTGCTGCAGCCGACCTCGACCACCTATTACCTCCGCGAGGCCGACAACAAGCACGCCGGTGCGCTGATCTCGGGCTCGGTCGTGACCGGTGCGATGTTTACCTATGGTGCGGCGACCTTCATGCCGCAGGTGAACGTCGACGGCCTCTACCTGCGCGAAGAGGGCTATACCGAGCACAACCCGAACACCACCACGGTGGGCGACGGCTTCGACCTCAAGGTGGGCCAGTATTACGCCAAGTCGCTGCGCGCCTTCCTCGGCCTCAGCGCGCGGTATGATCTCAAGCTGTGGGACTTCTATCTGCAGCCGGAAGTGCGCGCCGGCTATCGCTACGACTTCGTCAGCGATCCGGTGAAGCTGAAGGCGGCGTTCGCCTATGCCGACACTTCGGGGGCCAACCCAGCTCCGGGCGACACCTTTGAGTTGACCGGTCCCGATCCGGCGCAGGGCAATTTTGTCCTCGGCGGCTCGATCGCGACAAGCGCCGACACCTGGACGGTGGGTCTGAACTTCGACCTTGTGAAGGGCTCCAACGACGCCTTCCAGCAGGTCGCCACCCTCCATGTTCTGGGACGGATTTAGAGCGAATAGCGAATAGGGGCTTGACCGGTTCGTCTGGTCAGGCCCTTTTCGTATTCGCTATTCGCTATTCGCTATTCGCTATTCGCTATTCGCTATTCGCGATTCGCTACTTCGTACTCACCCCTTGGCCAGTGCCACGAACGCATCCACGTCCGCTTCCGGGGTTGCAAAACTCGTCACCAGCCGCACCAAGGTGCGCCCGCCGGCCGGCGGACCCCAATCGTAGAATTCGGCACCACCTTCGCGCAGGCGCTTCACCAGGGCGTCAGGGAGCCATGGGAACACGGCATTGGCGTCGACGGGGTGAGCCAGCTCGACGCCGTCGATGCCGCTGAGGCCGTCGGCGAGACGCTGGGCGAGGCGGTTGGCGTGGGCCGCGCGCGCCAGCCAGCGGTCCTCTTCGAGATAGGCCTCGAGCTGGGCCGACACGAAGCGCATTTTCGAGACTAGGTGGCCGGCTTTCTTACGCCGGTATTCGAAATCGCGGACGTCGGCTGCGTGGAAGAATATCACCGCCTCGGCCCCCATGGCGCCGTTCTTGGTGGCACCAAAGCTCAGCACATCGACACCCGCAGCCCAAGTTGCCGCAGCGGCCGAGACGCCCAGCGACGCCAGCGCATTGCCAAATCGCGCTCCATCCATATGGACCTTCATGCCGTGAGCGTGGGCGACGGTCGCTAGCGCGGCAACCTCTGCGGGTGTGTAAATGGTGCCGAGCTCGGTCGATTGGGTCAGCGACAGCACCGCCGGCTGGGCGTGATGGACGAATCCCTTTTGGAAATGCGACAACGCCGCCTCAAGTTCGGCGGGCACCAGCATGCCATGTTCGCCTTCGACGCCCACCAGTTTCGCGCCGTGGGTGAAGAATTCGGGCGCGCCACATTCGTCGACCGCAATGTGCGCCTCGGCGTGGCAAAAAACCGCTCCATGCGACGGGCACAAGGTGGCGATGCTAAGCGCGTTGGCGGCGGTGCCGCTGATCACCGGAAAAGCCTTGACCGGCCGCGCAAAGACGCGGCCGAACTCAGCCTCGACACGGGCCGTAAGGGCGTCGGCGCCATAGGACGGCGCTGGTCCCGATGCGGCCCGTTCGAGGGCAGCAAGCATCTCCGGCCAGACGCCGTAAGCGTTATCAGACGAAAAGTTCATGATTTTCTCGAAACACTCCCTGTATGCTCACCAAGCGCCGGTGTTGGGCATCGAGGCCCATGGTTCGGCTGGTGCGAGATTTGGGCCTTGTTGCAACAACTCGATCGAAATTCCGTCGGGCGAGCGGATGAAGGCCATGCGCCCGTCGCGCGGCGGACGGTTGATCACGACACCTGCGGCCTGTAGTTTGGCGCAGGTTTCGTAGATGTTTTCGACTTCGAAGGCGATGTGCCCGAAATTGCGGCCGCCGCTGTAGACTTCGGGGTCCCAATTATATGTAAGCTCAAGCATTGGCGCTTTTTCGGACGCGGCGCGCCCCTGGTCGCCGGGGGCCGTCAGATAGACGAGGGTGAACCGCCCTTGGCTGCTTTCGACGCGGAAGGCCTCGCCAAGACCGAGCTTGATGCAGTAGAAGTCCAGCGCCGAATCAAGATCGGCGACCCGGACCATGGTGTGGAGGTAACGCATTTATTCCTCTGTTTCCCGGGTAATTGCAGACCGTCACTTAGGCATGCGGCAAAGATTTTCTATATATTGCACCGCGGTAGAAAACACGGGTGAAACCTTTGGCCGCACGCGCAAAGCAAGGGATTGCAACGCACTTTTCATCTGCCGCATAGCAGAAAGACCACCCTGTGCGGCCGTCCGCCACAAGCGAGTTGCCCCGAATTGGACATTTTCTCTTGCGTTTTATGCCCCGTTGTAATGAGAGCTTGCGTTGCCGAGGAACGTCTTGGAAGGCCAAGGCAATGTTAACCAAACTTCGCAAAATTGGCATTTGTCAATGGACCCCCTGGACCGGCTGACGAACGATGTTTACGATTGCGTTACCGACGACGTGCTCGGGGTGAGCGCCCGGTGGGGGACGCGTGAGCTTGGTCTGCTACAGCAGCGAGGCCTGGCGCGTTAGCGCCGGGTCAAATCAATACAAGGTACCGGTAAACACCCATGGAACAGCCACTACACGCAATCAGGAACACGCACGAATCTCTCCTGTCGCCCAAGCGCCTGCCGGCGCTGATAGCGGCGGGTGGACTCGTTCTGATATCCGGTTGGGCACTGTCTGCAGGCTTGGCGAATGCCCTCGTTGAGAAAGTCAACGATGTCATCCAGGTCAACGTGCTCAAGGAAAAGATTGAGAAGAAAGAGCCGCCGCCGCCGCCGCCAGAATTGAAGGCGCCGCCGCCGCCCTTCGTGCCGCCGCCGGACATCGTCATCCAGACCGATACGCCGCCGCCGGTGAACACCATCACCACCCAGAGCAAGCAGTCCACGCCGCCGCCGATTTCGTCGCCGGTGTCGATCGGCAAGCCGCATATTTGCTTGCAGGACTATCCGGCCATTTCGGTGCGCCTGGGCGAGCAAGGAACAACCACTATTGGTTTCACCATCACGCCCGAAGGCCGCGTCGAGAATGTTCACGTGGTGAATTCGAGCGGGTCCGAACGTCTGGACAACGCCGCCGTGAACTGTGCCGGAAGCTGGCACTACAAGGGGGCGATCAAGGACAACCAGCCCGTCGCTGTTCCGTGGAAAGCGGAAGTGAAGTGGGTTCTGCACTGAGACAACAAGTAAAGAACAAGCAACAGCGTTTAATTCGACAAGCTACGGAGTAGTACAGCAATGATCTCGAAGAAACTGACGATCGCAGCCGCTTTCGTCCTTCTCACCGGTCTCAGCGTCGGCCCCGCGCAGGCGCAGGCGACCGCCCCGGCCCCGACGGCTCCGGCCGCCACATCAACCGCCTCCACCGGTGGTCAGCAGGTCGTCAAGGCCGCCGCTGCCAAGGCTGGTGAAGAAAATCCCTATGGTCTTGCGGACATCATCCGCAAGAAGAACCCGGTTTCGATGTCCGTGCTCGCGGTCCTCGCGGTCATGTCGATCGGTACCTGGTACATCTTCTTTGTGAAATTCTTTGAGCAGCAGAAGAT
>JAATGK010000248.1 GCA_015654715.1 Alphaproteobacteria bacterium | reverse complement strand
TCAGCTCAGCCGATTTGGCATTGCGCCGGGCGCGGATCAGGACTTTGCCACCCGCCTTGCCTTTCCAGGCGCCGCCTCCTCGACCGCACGAGCCCCTCGCGTATCGACGGTGACGCAGTTTTCCTCCGGTTCCGGCGCCGCACCGCTGCGCGCCCCGCCACCCCAACCGGTCTGAAGTCCGGGCTGAGTCTGCCATACCGGCGCGATCGGCCCGACCCAGGTCGTGGGCTTTAGAATACCGGAGGCAGCGAAAGCGTGGCGCTCGGAGTTATCGTCGAATTCGGTTGCCATCTCGAAGGCGATCTGGCCGTGCACGCCTTTGCGGAAGGTCACTTGGTGATGGGCAAAGCCGAAATGAAAGGTGGCAATGATGAGAACAACGTCATTCGATTTGGGATCGGCGTAATAGACCTTGCCCTGCACCAAACCCCAATCGCATTCCATCGGATGGCAATCGCCGTAGGCACGCACGTCAACGCGGTTGCCGCCGTTGGGACTGATGGCGACATGCATCAGGCCGGTGGTTTGAGGCGCGGGATTGTTCCAATTGCCGATGAAGTCGCTCGCTTCAGCGGCGGCAGGCACCGCCGAAAGCGCCAAAGCGAGCAATGCTGTAACAAAAATCTTCACGTTGGAAATGCCGTTATTTGGTGAGCTAGGTTCCGGAAAGTGGCGAGGCGCTCCGGATTCTTTGTCTGTCGCGCTTCATGGCCGAAAACCGGATTCCACTTTTCGGTGAAGCGCTTTAGTGCGAAAGCCAATAAGAAGCCGCCAGCCGCTCGCGATTGTAGAAGCATTGGCGCGACAGGTTCAGCGATTTGATCTGGGTTACCGCCTGATTGGCACCTTCGGAATCCGTACCGTAGTCATAGAGCTCGCGGCCGTCTTCGGCCACGATCCAATGATCGGCGCGTTTGACGGCGGCGACTTTGTCGGTCTGAACGGCGGCGCAATCCTGATCGGCCATCGGCTGGCGCGGAACTTCGCCGGCGGCACGGAAATAGACCATCTTGGTGGCGCTGTGACCGATCTGGCAAACCTCGTCGACCCGGTAGAACGTGATCACCGACAGCCCGGAATAGGCGACGTTGCGGAAGGGTCCGAAGTTCTGCACCGCATTGGTATTGTCGCGCAGGATCCAATTGCCGTTTGCCGGCGCCAAATAAACGTGATCGGTGTCGAGCCCGAAGCAATCGCCGGAAAGCTGACTGGTCGCTGCCGCCAGCGGCAGACCGGTGTCGTTATAAGGGGCGACGGCGGGAACCGCCCGGACCGCAGCGGCAGCCGATGGTGGGGCCGATGTGACCGCCGTCCCAGCCGGCAGCAATTGGCCGGCGATCTCGTAATCGTGCCGGTCGGAGCCGTCGGTGAATTCCGTCACCACGTCGAGACGCAGCGCGGCGGTCGGCATCCGGTGCAGGGTAATGTGTCGCAGCGCATAGCCGAGATTGAAATCGGCGGTTAGGGCCTGGACGGTGGCAGAGTTCGGCGCGTTGGTCCGTACCCGGGCTGGTAGCGCGCCCCAGTTGCAAATATGGCCGTCGCAACGGCCGAAAACCTGGATACGCAGCGGACCGCTTGCCGGGGCGCTCACCACGATATGATCGATGTCGCCGGGACCGGCGGTCCAGGTTCCAACGAATTCGGCGCCTGGCGCTTTGGTACCGACCAAGCCGCTGATGACGTCATTGATGCCGGCCTGGGCCGAAGCGCATAGGAAGATCCCCATGGCCAGGCTGACCATGCCCCACGGTGTACGCGTCATGAGCCCCTCCGCAACCGGCTGGCCGAAGCAATCGGCCGAAGTAACCTGAGCGGCGCAATTTAGCCCTTTTTGGCCGCCCTCGACAGGGTGAAGCAGCGCGGCTATGTACCCGGCTAAACCGGCCGCGATCAGCGTGGCCATTGAAGAGTCTGAATGACCGACCTTTCGCACATCCGCAATTTCTCCATCGTGGCCCATATCGACCACGGCAAATCGACCTTGGCCGACCGGCTGATCCAGTTCACCGGTGGGCTCACCACCCGCGAGATGAAGGAACAGGTGCTCGACTCGATGGAGATCGAGCGCGAGCGCGGCATC
>JAATGK010000467.1 GCA_015654715.1 Alphaproteobacteria bacterium | reverse complement strand
GCCCCCGTGAACCGAGAAAAGTCCTTTTGCTTCAACCGCTAAGGGAATTTTAAGGCTTAGCGGTCAAGGTCGCTCCGCAGTTGCGGGATCACTCGTGGTGAGCATAACGGCAGCACCGGGCGGTGCGGAGACCAAGCGTGGTCATCTGCACGATATGGGTCTTCCGATCCTGTTTGGAGCGGTGGTACTGCTGGTGTCGGCGACGATGCTGCTGGCGGCCAACATCTCGGCGCTTCGCGGCAATCTTGCGCGCATCGATCATTCGCAGCAGGTGTTGAATCAGATTTCCAAGCTTGAGGTCGAGCGTCTCGGATTGGAGCTGGCGGTTCGCGGTTACGCGCTGACCGGCGATAAGCTGTTTCTGCAAATCCAGCACGAGGGCAACGTCCGCCGCGCCGCCGCCTTGGCCAATATGGAGCGCTTGACGGCGTCCGAGCCAACACGGGCGCCGCAGTACCGCAAGCTGATGCGGGACATCACAAATCACGCGGCGATTTTCGACAAGCTGACAGACCCTGGACCAGACCGGACCGGCATCGTGGTGCGCGCCATCCTCGATCCCAAACTGCGGGCGATGAAATACGGCATCAGGGACGAGCTGGCTTATCTACGTGCCGCCGAAATGCGTGACCTCGGCGTTCGCCAGCGCGACGTCACCAACCAACTCGCCCGCGCGTTCTTCCTCGCCGTCGGCATCATCCTGGCCGCCTTCCTGCTCGGCGGGGTCGGGGTGTGGGCGGTGCAGATCAAAGCCCCCAAGCACTGACCGATCGGTATCGTTGCAGCTAATCAAACCTTAATCCGCCCGGCGGCAAAATGGCATTGCGATAGGCTTGCAGGGGACGCGGGCGCGGTGGGATTCGTATCAAAAACGAGGGCGCGGCGATGAGTATGGCCGGGCAGCGGCAAGCGCGATTTTGGGAGTTCCTGGAAAGGGGGGGGTTCCAGGAGCTTGGCGTGCCGACATTGGTGGTGTCGCTGGTGCTGTTCGTCTCGGCGATGACGCTGCTCGGGGCCAACGTCTCGGAATTGCGCAGCGGCTATGCGCGGGTGCAGCAGACCAACGCGGTGCTGCTCGAGATCGCGATGGTGAACGCCGACATTCTGCGCGTCGAAATGACGGTGCGCGGCTATGCGCTGAGCGGCGATCCCAATTACCTCACCTGGCTGAAGATGGAGAAGGGCGCGCAGCATTCCCGGGTGGTGACGCTCGACAAGCTGATTGGCGACGATCCCGATGAGCGCGCCGATATCGCGCTGCTGACGAAGCTGCTCGACGCGCATGCGGCATATTTCCAACGCATGGCGCAGTTGGTGCCGACCGACCGCGAGCGGGTGATCGCCGAAATGGTCGATTACAGCAAGAAGGTGAAGCGGCGTCCGATCGAGAATTTGCTGGTCGACATGCGCAACGACGAGACCCGCCGTCTCGCCGAGCAACAGCATGAGGCCGAGCGCCGCGTCGTCAGCGCCTACCACTATGCCATCGGCATTTCGTCGCTGGCGTTGCTGCTCGGGGCGATCGGCTTCGCGCTGGTCATTCGCGACCGCCGCGCCGGCCGCCGCGTTGCGTAACTCTATTTTCTCGGATCGTAGTCGTTACGCCAGTGCTGGGCGAAGGCCTTGAGATCGGCGTCGTCGCCGTCGGGCAGGGTCACGATCAGGCGCACGTAGAGATCGCCGGTGCGCTCTTGCCCCGCGCCCGGAATGCCTTTGCCCTTGAGGCGCAGCACCTTGCCCGAGTTGGCGCCCGGCGGAATCGACAGCGTCACCGTGCCCGACAGGGTGCGCACCGGCACTTTGCCGCCCAGCACCGCTTCCTTCAGCGTCACCGGCAGATCGATCTTGAGGTCGCGTCCGTCGCGGGTGAAGTAGGGATGCGGCGCCACCGTGACGTGAATGAAGACGTCGCCCGGCGGGCCGCCCTGCCGTCCCGCGCCACCGCGGCCCCTGAGCCGGATCGCTTGGCCGTCTTTAAGGCCGGAGGGGATGCGGACGTCGATCTGCTCGCCGTTGGGCAGCACCACGCGGCGCGTGCCGCCGGCTGCGGCTTCGTCGAAACTGACCGTGGTCTGGACCTCGAAATCCTGGCCGCGCTGCGGCTGGGCCCGGCGGCCGCGGCCGCCGCCCATGCTGCCAAAGAGGTCGGAGAACAGGTCTTCGGGGCGGAACCCTTCGCCGCCGCCGGCGCCGGGCTGGTCGCCGCGGCCCGCCCAGGTGAAATGGAAATCGCCGGGACCTTGGCCACCGGGACCCTGGCCGCCTTGGCCGAACGGAAAACCCTGCTCGAAGCCGCCCTGACCGAAGCCATGAGCGCGGGGATCAAAGCCTTTGGGATTGCCCTGGGCATCGATGTGGCCGGCGTCATATTTGGCGCGCTTTTCCTTGTCGCCGACGATGTCGTAGGCGGCGCTGATTTCCTGAAAACGCTTCTTCGCTCCCACATCGCCGCCCTTGGTATCGGGGTGATGCTTTTTGGCGAGCGTTCGAAACGCTTTTTTGATCTCGGCTTCGCTGGCGTTCTTGGCAATGCCCAGCACTTCATACGGGTCGCGCATTCTTTCTCCGGCCGTCCCCGAGTCGGGGGACGCCTCAGTATATATGGGTCCGATTTCCCGTCCTGTTAATGGCGTAGCTGCGGAATTTGACTTTGCGCCGCGGCTGGCGGGGCTGGCGCCGCCCGGTCGAGGTCCCGGAGCCGCTGGACGGCCTCGGGCATGCCGGCATCGGCGGCGATCTTGTACAGCCGGCGGGCCTCTTTGAGGTCCTGCGGCACGGCTTTGCCGTCCTCGTAGATCTGGCCCAGCTCATAGGCCGCGATGGGATGGCCGACG
This sequence comes from Alphaproteobacteria bacterium, assembly GCA_015654715.1. Lineage (GTDB taxonomy): Bacteria > Pseudomonadota > Alphaproteobacteria > Micropepsales > Micropepsaceae > Rhizomicrobium. Next base: position 2,817 of record JAATGK010000467.1, on the reverse strand, counting down.
GCAGCGGCGCGGGTGAGCCACGGGATGGCGGCGGCTTTGTCGGGCGGTCCGGCTTCGCCATTGGCAATCATTTCGCCGGCATCGGCCTCGGCGGTGGGCAGCCCCTGATCGGCCGCTTGCAGCATCTTGCGCAGCGCCGTTTTGGGGTCTTTGTCGACGCCTTGTCCCTTGCGCAGCATCACCGCGACGTTGCGCAAGGCGGCGAGATCGTAGTCGCCGATGTCGCCCCAGGTCTTGTAGGCGGTCTTGTAGTCGCCGGCGTCATAGGCCTTCAGCCCGGCATCGAACTGCGCCTGGATTTCGTCATGGCCCGGCGTGGAACAAGCCGCCAGCAAGGTTGCGCCAAGGGCAAGAACGGCCAAGGAGGAAAATGACGCCCGCATAATGTGGAACCTAGAACGCAAACCTCGGCCTGTGAAGCAATTTTCCGTCGGATTATGTGACCGCCGCCGCCGCCGGTCGGCTTCCGTCGGCAAAATGAAGGTGCTATGCGAAGACCCATGAGCGAGATCGGTGGACCAATCAATGACGGCGGGATTGCGGTGGCGCGCGATCCGTTCGAGATGTTTACGACCTGGATGAAGGACGCCGAAAAGACCGAGCCCAACGAGGCCAATGCCATGGCGGTGGCGACGGCCGATGCCGAAGGCCATCCCAACGTCCGCATGGTGCTGCTCAAGGCGATCGATTCCCGCGGCTTTGTTTTCTACACCAATTTCGAAAGTGCCAAGGGCAAGGAGCTGCTGGCCAACCCGCATGCCGCACTGAACTTCCATTGGAAGACGGTGCGCAAACAGGTGCGCGTGCAAGGTCCTGTCAGCGTCGTCAGCAACGAAGAGGCCGACGCCTATTTTGCCTCCCGCGCCAAGGACAGCCAGATCGGGGCTTGGGCGTCGGCGCAGTCGCGGCCGATGGAAGGGCGCTGGGTGTTCGAAAAAGAGATCGCCAAATACGCGCTGCGCTACGGCCTGACCAAAGTGCCGCGGCCGCCGTATTGGTCGGGGTTCCGGGTGGCGCCGCTCAGATTTGAGTTCTGGCGCGACCGTCCGTTCCGCCTGCACGACCGGCTGGTCTATGCCCGCGACAGCCTGGACGCGCCGTGGCGGAACGAGCGGCTGTATCCGTAGAGGCGGCATCCTTTTACCCTCCCTCAAGGGGGTGATCTCATCTGGATGTCCGCTGTTCCACCCCCCATCGATCACCGCCGCAAAGGCGGCGCGAATCCGGCACCTTCACGAGCGCAGGTAGGTCCGTACGAACACCTATCCGCACTATTACGTACAAAGTGAAAATCCGGCAGCACTTCAATAAGTTACGCATACGGACGGACGGAACGGCGCGTTCGCCGTCTGGTTGATATACCCTCCGTCAACGTTGTGCATGCGAACGTTCCCCGCGATCCACGAAAAATGGGGGACACGGCGTGTTCAACTATTGCGGCAATTTCTCCGTCAGAACAAAAGTGGCGGTGGTGATGGCAGGCGTTCTGCTGGTCGCCGCGGCGCTCGGTCTTTTTGCCGTGCGCGAACTGTGGTCGGTCAACGCCAATGCCACCGAGATTCGCGACAACTGGTTGCCGTCAACGCGCGTTCTCGGCGAATTGAACTATGCGGTCACGCGCTATCGCTCGGCGCAGGGCACGACCCTGATGCTGGAGCCCGGTTCCTTGCAGGACAAGCAGGTAGCCCGCGTAACGATGTACGCGCAGAAGATCGACGATGTGATGGCGCGCTACATGCCGCTGGTGTCGAGCGATGACGAACGCGCTATTGCCGCGCGCATCCAGGACACGCTCGCCGCCTATCGCCCCCTCTACGACCACGCCATCGAAACCGCGCGCGCCGGCAACCGTCAGGGGGCCGCGCAGTACTTCATCGGTCCGATGCGCGATCACTTCGACGCCTTGAACAAGGCTATCACCGACGACGTCGCCCTCAACAACAAGGGCGGTATCGCCGCAGCGGACCGCAGTGAACAGATCTTCGAACAGGCGCAGACCTGGATCTACATCGCCATCGCTCTCACACTTCTGCTGTGCGCGGCTGCGACCTGGGCCTTGACGCGTTGCGTTTCGACACCGCTGGTCGGTATCACCGCCGCGCTCGGCGAACTCGCGGCCGGCCACCTCGCCACCGAGGTTCCGCATGTGGAGCGTCTGGACGAAATAGGCCAATTGGCGGGCATCATGGCCTCGTTCAAGAACCAGCTCGTCGCCGCCGAGCGCGCCAAGGCCGAACAGACCGAACTGATCGTGTCGAGTGTCGGCACCGGGCTGGACCTGCTATCGAAGGGCGATCTCACCCATCGCATCACCGCCGAATTGAGCGGGCCGTTCCACAAGCTGAAAGACGACTTCAACGCCACGGTCACAAACTTAAGCGATATGGTGCAGAAGATTCTCGGCACGGCGAGCCAGATCACCACTGGCGCCGGCGAAATCTCCAATGCCGCCGACGATCTGTCGCGCCGCACCGAGCAGCAGGCCGCTTCGCTCGAAGAGACCGCGGCGGCGCTGGAAGAGATCGCAGCGACCATGAAGAAGACTGCCAGCAACACGCGCGAAGTCGACAGCGCCATCACCACCGCGACGGTGGCGGCGAAGGAAGGCGGCAAAGTCGTCGAGAGCGCCACGAGTGCGATGGACGCTATTTCGCAGTCGTCCAAGGAAATCACCGAAATCATCGGCGTCATCGACGAGATCGCGTTTCAGACCAATCTTCTGGCGCTCAATGCCGGTGTCGAAGCGGCGCGGGCCGGTGAGGCGGGCAAGGGCTTTGCCGTGGTCGCCTCGGAAGTGCGCGCGCTGGCCGGGCGTTC
>JAATGK010000477.1 GCA_015654715.1 Alphaproteobacteria bacterium | reverse complement strand
CGTTGCCAGATCATGGCCGAACAGTGTGATCAGGCCGCGCGTCGGCCGTTCCGCGACCGAGATCAACTTCAAAAGCGTGGTCTTGCCGGCGCCCGACAGGCCGGTCAAAAAGGTAAACGAGCCCGCCTCCAGGACGAAGGTGACGTCCCTTAAGACCTCCGGACCGGCGCCGTAACGCATCCCGACATTTTCGAAGCGAACCATGGTTTGGCGACCATAACCTTGGGGGGTGTTGGTTACGAGTGTTTCAGGCCTTTAGGTTACTCTGCTTGCGGCACACCCCTTTTGGCGACTAATTTTGGCACTTGTGATCGTCGGTATGATTTTAACCTGCCCGGCCTGTCAGACGCGCTACGAAGTCGATGCGGCGAAATTCCCACCGGCTGGACGCAACGTGCGCTGCGCGCGCTGCAGCAATGTTTGGCATGCCCTTCCCGATGAGCCTGAGTCGTGGGAACCCGAGCTTGATTCACCGTCGTCCGAGCCCGCTAACGAAACCCCGGAGCCGCCGCGCGAGGCTTATGCACAGCCTGAGGAGCGCGACCCGGAGCCGCAGGACAGTGCCACCGCCGAGGCGCCGCCCACCGCCCCTTCGGGCCCGAGGTTCTGGCAACGGCCGTGGTTCCTGAAGACCGGATGGGCGGCTTTGGCCGGGATTGTGATTGTGCTCGGTGTTGTCGCGACGGTTTATCGCCACCAGGTTGTCGAGACCTGGCCGCAAAGCGCGTCGGTCTACTCAAAGCTGGGGATGAAAGTCGCCTTCAGCGGCCTGAAAATCGGCAACACCAAGAATTCCAGGGAAATGCGGGGCGGCCAGCTCGTCTTGACGGTGAGCGGCACTCTGACCAATGTGGCCGACAGAGAGCTGCCGGTGCCGCAGATTCGCATTGGGCTGGTCGATAACGATAAGCGCGAAGTCTATCACTGGACCGTCGCGCCGGATGTCATCACATTGAAGCCCGGTCAATCCACTCACTTCGTCACCCAGCTTTCGAACCCGCCGGATGAGGCGACCAATTATCGAGTAGAACTTGCGAAAGCTGGGGAGTGATGCGCCGAACGATTCTCTATAGCGAAGAAATAATTGCGGAACGCGTGAAGGCCCTGGCCCACGACATCGCGCATGGATCCGTTGTGCCGCATGTGGCGGTGCCGATCCTGGTGGGCGCCTATGTGTTCGCCGCCGATCTCTTGCGGGCGCTGGCGGTGGAAGGCATTTCCATTCCGACCGAGTTCCTCTGGTTGCGCAGCTATGTCGGGCACGAGTCGACCAAGAATGTGAAGGTCCTGATCGGCCCCAACGAGAGCCTGCGCGGCAAGAACGTGCTGGTGATCGACGGCGTCCTCGACGGCGGCCACACGATGAAGAAAGCGCGCGAACTGGCTCTCGAATACGGTGCCACGTCGGTGATTTCGGCGGTGGTGGTCGACAAGCTCAGGTCCGATGCGACTGCCAAGGCCGATTACGCCTGCTTCACCGGTGCCCGCGAGTTCATCGTCGGCTACGGCATGGACGATTCCGGTAATCACCGCGCCCTGCCCTACATCGCCAAGTGCGAGTAACGGCTCTTGAGCTGTCATCCCGGGCGCGCCGCGAAGCCGCAGCGGTTTGGCATACGGGCGCGACCCGGGACCTACTCCAAAACCTGACTTGCGTCTGAGTGGGTCCCGGCTCGGCGCGCTGCACCCACCGTTACGTGATCCACAAGCAGCCGCCGGGCAGCGCTTGGCCGGGATGACACATCATTTTCAGAACTGCTTGAGCAGCCGGTCGATGTAGTCCAGCTCTTGCTTGGGGCGGCCTTGTTGGCCGGCGCGGCGGCGCAGTTCCATCAGGATGTCGCGCGCCCGCTGCAGCACTTGTGCGTCGGGAATGCGGACGTCGCCGCCGCTGGTCCCGCGCGCCGTAGGGTTGCGTCCGAGGGGGTCTTGGCCGTTCTGGCCTTGCGTCTGTCTCGCCGCTTTGGCGACGGCTTCGGCGCCTTTGCGTAATTCGTCGAGCACGTATTTCTGCAAGGTCGAAGCGCGTCCGAAGTCGGACAACGACAGCGCCTGCTGCGCGTCCTCCATATAGCGCCCGGCCTTGTCGAGATCGGGTCCGCCAGCGTCCTTTTTGTCCGATTTTTTCTTCAGGGTTTCGAGATCGCCGCGGATTTGGCCTTGTTGCTGTGCCAGACCTTTAGCGCCGCCGTCCTTGGAATCACCGTTGCCGTCGGCTTGTCGGAACGTCTTGTCGAGCAACAGGCGTTGCTTGCCCATCAGATCGCCCAGCGCCTGGAGGGCTTGGTCGGACGCGGCATCGCCGCCGCCGGTGCCGCCTTGACCCCCGCCGCCTGCCGCTTGCGCATTTTCCAGAAGCGATTGCAGCATGGCCAGAAGCTGCATCGCCTTCGGCCGGTCGCCGGCTTGGCTCAGGTCCTGGATCGCTTTGAGCAGCGCGGCGATGTCTTGATCGCCCAGTACCTTGGCATTGGGATCGCCGGCGCCGCCGTTCTGGGGCGCGTTTTGGGCAAGCGCCGCCAGATAGCGCTGCATCAATTCGTTGTAACTTTGGAGAGCCGCATCAATGTCGGCTTGCGCCGCACCTTGCGCCATCATCTGCATGATCATCGCCTGCAGGCGGCGCAGTTGTTCGGCCATGGTGAGAAGCCCGCCATGTTCGAGCCCCACCGCGGTCTGCCACAACAAATCTTCGATGCGCCTGAAATCCTCGCCGGTTTCGGCGCCTTCGGTCGAATGCAGTGCCATACGCAGAGCGAGATAAGGGGCGCTTTTGCCTTCGAAGAACAGCTCGGGCGCATAGGTCAAGGCATCGAGGGTTTTGATGGTGCGTAGCTTCGCGGCCAAGCCCGCGGTGGCGAGGTTCTGGCGGAGTTCGATCAGCGCTCGCGCCAAGGGGTCGGTGAAAATGCGCTGCGGCAGCTTGAAGGTGACGGTGGCGCTGGTCGCCTTGTTGCCGCCCGCATCCATTGCCTCCAGCGTGATGTCGACCACCAGCCCGGCATAAGGGTGTTCGGTGAGATCGTGGAAACTGGTCAGCGTCACCGGGTGATCGGCGTGTTCCGGCAGCGGCAAATCGACGATCAGCGGTGCGCCGGGCCCGTTATGCGGCTTGATGATCGCGCGTGCCGCGGTAATGCCGTAGTCGTCGCCCGAGACATAGCTGAGTTTCAGCGCTTGGCGTTCGGTGGCGGCCGGCGCCGCGGCAAAGGCGATGGTCGGCGGCTTATCGGGGATCAGCGTGATCTTCCACGAGCCGATGGTGTGGCCGCCGGCCCGCACCCGGACGTGATCGTTTTCGGTCAGTTTGGCTTCGGTGGCGTATTCGCCTTTATCGCCGCCAAAGTGCACATCGTCGAGCGTCACCGAGGGGCGATGGTCGGCGCCGTGCACGCGCACCTTGAGCACCGATCCGGTTGGCACCGTGATCTTGCCGCTGGCGCCAAGATAGACCGGCTCTTCGCCGGTATAGGCAGGCGGCTCGATCCAGGCGTCCATGGTGGCGATCAGGCCGGGATTGGGCGTGAAGATCGATTCGAGACGCTGCAACCAGTCGCCGCGCGCGATGATCAGCCCGAACGCGATCAGCACCAAGACGCCATAGCGCAGCGCCCGCGGATCGCGTTTGGCGAGTTGGGAGTGCGGCAGCGCCAAGCGAAATGCCGGCAGCAGGCCGATCCGCGCCTTCAGATGGGCGCGCCACAGTTCCTCGGCAAAAGCATCGCCAGTGCCGGCGGCGAGTGTGTCGGAGCTTTCCGAGATCGGACGATGCTTTAGCGCGCTGTCGCGTTCCAGCCGCCGGGCACCTTCATCCCAGCGTGGCCACCGCACGTGCTCGAGATTGAAATACAGCGTCAGCGCGATGGCCGTGACCAGACACGCCAAAATCAGCGAATGCAGCGGCCAGGGCAATGGCGAAAACAGATTGAACAGCGCCGCCGCAACGCTCAGCCCGGCAATGCCGGTGGCGGGCCACAGTCTTGGCCAAACGCGTTCGAAGCCGACGATGAACCGCGCCGCCGCAACGTAACGCTCGGCGCGTTCAGCCCAGCCAGGCCGGAATTCTGTCGTTCCCGAATAACGCGTCATCGTCCATCCGCGGCCGTATCACCGCCCATTCGCCGCCCTTCACCAACACTTCGGCCGCCAGCGGCCGGGCATTGTAGGCCGACGACATCGTCGCGCCATAGGCACCCGCCGACAAAATCGCAATCCGGTCATCGGATTTGAGAACCGGAAGCGGCCGGTCGGCTGCAAAAATGTCGGAGGTTTCACACACCGGTCCGACGATGTCGTAACGCGTCCAGGCGGTGTCCGGTTTGGGTTCGGCAACCGCCACGATCTCGTGCCAGGCGTCATAGAGGGCGGGGCGGATGAGATCGTTCATCGCCGCATCGACGATCAAAAACTGCTTTTTCTCGCCTTGCTTGACATAGATGACGCAGGCGACCAAGAGGCCGGCATTGGCGGCGATCAGCCGTCCCGGCTCCATGATCAGGCGTGCGCCGGTGTCCTTGGTGATGCGGGAAGCCAGCGCCCCATAGGCAGCCGGATCGGGCGGCGGCAGATTGTCGTTGCGATAAGGCACGCCGAGGCCACCGCCGAGATCGATGCGGCTGATGGCATGTCCTTTGGCGCGCAATTCGCCGACCAGCTCGACGACGCGCGTGAAGGCGGTTTCGAACGGCGCGAGGTCCGTGATCTGGCTGCCGATGTGCACATCGACGCCGACGATGGCGATGTGCTTCAGCTTCGCCGCGGTCGCATAGGCCGCATGCACGTGGCTCCACGGAATGCCGAATTTGGTTTCGGCGCCGCCGGTGGAGATCTTCGCATGCGTTTTGGCATCGACGTCGGGATTGACGCGGAACGCCACCGGCGCCGTGACGCCGACTGCGCCAGCGACTTCGTCAAGCGCCAGCAGTTCGACTTCGCTTTCGACATTGAACTGATAGATGCCGGCCTTCAGCGCGGCAGCCATCTCGGCTTTGGTTTTGCCGACGCCGGAGAAGACGATCTTTTCGCCAGGGATACCGGCGGCCAGCGCCCGCTTCAATTCTCCGCCCGACACCACATCGGCGCCGGCACCGAGCGATGCCAGCGTCTTTAGCACCGCCAGATTGCCGTTGGCCTTGACCGAGAACGCGACCAGCGCGTCCTTCTGCATGGCATCGGCAAAAACGCGGTAATGGCGTTCCAGCGTCGCGGTCGAATAGCAATAGAACGGCGTGCCGACCGCGGCTGCGATCGCCGACAAGGCCACGTCTTCGGCGTAAAGCTCGCCGTCTTTATATTGGAAGTGGTTCATTTGCCGAGCTGCGACGGCGGCTTGGAGGGATCTTTTTCGTTCTTTTGCGGCCCTGGCTTTTGCGCCGCCGCGGTCGGCTTTTCGAGATCGCTTTTGACGCCGCAACCGGCCAGCGCCACGGCGGCCGCGAACGCAATCAACACGCGCAGCTTCATTTCAGCTTTTCCTTCCAGAAGAAGATCTGTTCGCGCACGCGGTCGGGCGCGGTGCCGCCATAGCTCATGCGCGCGGCGACCGAGGCTTCCACACTGAGGACCTTGATCACGTCGACGGTGATGGCGGGTTCGATCTTCTGCATTTCTTCGAGCGGCAAATGGTCGAGATCGACGCCCAGATCTTCGGCGCGCTTGACGATGGTGCCGGTGACGTGATGCGCGTCGCGGAACGGCATGTTGAGGTTTTGCACCAGCCAGTCGGCGAGATCGGTGGCGGTGGGATAGCCGGCATTAGCGAGCGCCCGCATCCGCGCCGCATTCACTGTCAAGTCGGCGAACATGCCCGCCATCACTTTCAGCGACGGCTCCAGCGCATCGGCGGCGTCGAAGACGCGTTCCTTGTCTTCCTGCAGATCGGTGCCATAGGCCAGCACCAGGCCCTTCACGACGGTCGCCAGCGCCACGAAATCGCCGAGCACGCGCCCGGTCTTGCCGCGGATCAATTCGGCAGCATCGGGATTGCGCTTCTGCGGCATGATCGAGGAGCCGGTGGTGAACGCATCCGACAGCTTGACGAAGCCGAAGCCGGGCGAGCACCACTGCACCAGTTCACCTGCCAGCTTCGACAGATGCGTCGCGGCGATCGTCGCGGCGGCGAGATATTCCAAGGCGAAGTCGCGCGACGACACGCCATCCAAGGAATTCCGCATCGGGCGCGCGAAGCCGAGCTGCCGGGCGGTGTATTCGCGGTGGATCGTATAGGGCGTTCCGGCCAGCGCCGCCGAGCCGAGCGGGCATTCGTTGAGCCGCTTGGCGGTATCGGCGAAACGGGTGCGGTCGCGCCCGAACATCTCGATATAGGCCAGGCAATAATGCGCGAACGTCACCGGCTGCGCCGACTGCATGTGGGTGAAGCCGGGCATGATCGTGCTGACATTCGCTGACGCCTGCTGGAGCAGCGCCTGTTGCAGAAGGATCAAGCCTTCGTCGGCGCGGGTGCAGGCGGTGCGGACCCAGAGGCGGAAATCGGTCGCCACCTGGTCGTTGCGCGAGCGCGCGGTGTGCAGGCGCCCGGCGGCCGGTCCGGCCAGTTCGGCGAGACGGGATTCGATATTGAGGTGGATGTCCTCAAGGGCGCGCTTGAATTCGAACTTGCCGTCGCGGATTTCGGTCTCGATGGTGGCCAGCCCCTTAAGGATGGCATCGAGGTCGACGCGGGTGATGATACCCTGCATCGCCAGCATCTTGGCATGGGCGCGGCTGCCGCTAAGATCCTCGCCGGCCAGCCGTTGGTCGAAACCGATGGAGGGGGTAAACTCCTCCATGATCTTTGCCGGGCCACCTTCGAAGCGGCCACCCCACATCTTGTTCGTGCTCATGAGACGTCCGTGACCAAACCCCGCCTTCTCGTCTTTGCGACTCTAGCCGGCGCGGCGTTGCTGCTGCTTGGCGTTCTATATTGGATGACGGCCTCGACTGTCCACGCGCCGCCCGCCGCGCTGGCACCGCTCAAGCTGGCGGTAACGCCTCAGCCGGCCCCGGCAGTGGTCTTTACAGGGCCGGGAGGCAGGATCGCAAACCTGCACGATTTCAAGGGCCGCTACGTGCTGCTCAATCTGTGGGCACCTTGGTGCGGGCCCTGCGTTAAGGAATTGCCCGCCCTGGCGGCGTTGCAGCGGGCCCTGCCGGCGGACCGATTCGTCGTGGTCCCGGTCGATGTCGGGCGCGAGGGTCAGGCCGACGCGCAAGGATTTCTGGCCGCGCACGGCGCCGGAGCCCTGCAAACTTATGTCGATTCCAATGCCGCCCTGCTCAGGGCTTTCGGCGGTTACGGCCTGCCGATGTCCGCTCTGATCGACCCCGAAGGCCGGGAAATTGCCCGAGCGGAAGGGGCCCCCGAGTGGTCCAAACCGGAATCGGTGGAGTATCTCAGGCAGTTAGTGACGAAGTAATGTATTGACTTTTGTACACACAAATGGGATAAGTCCGTGAAAAGCCCGACTATTGTCGGTGGTTTTGATTGGGACGCTGGCAATCTTGTCCACTGCGGCGAGCACGGAGTGACAAAAGCTGAAATCGAGGCGTTGTTCCGGTCGCATCCGGCGGTTGCCCCAGATATGCGCCATTCTGCGGCAGAGGACAGACTGCTCGCCGTCGGCAGGACGGCTGCAGGCAGGGCGCTATTCGTGGCCTTTACGCTCCGCGAGAAGACTGGCAAGCGTCTGATCAGGCCGGTCAGTGCGCGATACATGCACGAGAAAGAAATCGAAGCTTATGAAAAGAAAAGTTCCCAAGCTGAAGAGTGATAGCGCCGCCGAAGAATTCCTCAGGCAGGACTTGTCGGGGCTCGACTTCTCTCAATTCAAGCCGGTGCAGTTTGAGTTCGAAAAAAAAGAGGCGCGCGTCAACATGCGCCTGCCGCAGCCGCTCTTGGATGCCGTGAAGAAGCGCGCGGGGGCGCGAAAAATTCCCTACCAGCGCTTTATTCGCGAAGCGTTAGAAATAGCGGTATCGGCGCGGAAATAAAATAACTGGAGCCAAGGCGCGTACAGACAACTCAGCCCGGCGATTGAGGGCAAATCATCTCGTCGGCACCGGGTGGTCGCTGCGGTAGTCGTAAAAGCCGCGGCCGGTCTTGCGGCCGAGCCAGCCCGCCTCGACATATTTCACCAGCAGCGGGCAGGGCCGGTATTTGGAATCGGCCAGACCCTCATACAGCACCTGCATCACCGCCAGGCAGGTATCGAGGCCGATGAAGTCGGCGAGCTGCAACGGGCCCATCGGGTGGTTGGCGCCGAGCCGCATGGCGGTATCGATGGCTTCCACATTCCCGACGCCTTCATACAGCGTGTAAACCGCCTCGTTGATCATCGGCAGCAGGATGCGGTTGACGATGAAGGCGGGGAAATCTTCGGCATAAGCGGCGGTTTTGCCGATCCGCTTCACCAGTTCGAGCGCCGCTTGATAGGTGGCGTCGTCGGTGGCGATGCCGCGGATGACTTCCACCAACTGCATCACCGGCACCGGATTCATGAAATGCAGGCCGACGAAGCGTTCGGCCCGTCCCGACGCCGCCGCCAGCCGGGTGATCGAAATCGACGAGGTATTGGTGGCGATGATTGCTTCCGGCTTCAGCTTGGCGGCCAACTCCTGGAAGATGGCCTTCTTCATCGCCTCGTCTTCGAAGGCCGTTTCGATCACCATGTCGCGGTCGGCAAGCCCGTCGAGACCGACGGCTGTGACGATCCGGGCCATCGCCGGCTCGATCTCGGCGTCCTGGATGAAGGCGCGCCTAGCTTGGCGGCCCATGTTCTTGCGGATCAGCGCGAGCGACTTGTCGAGCGTCTCCTGGTTCAGGTCTTCCAGAACGACGTCGTAACCGGCTAGCGCCAGCACATGGGCAATACCGCTGCCCATCTGACCGGCGCCAACAACTCCGATGCGTTCGATGCTCATGATGATCCTCGTTGGCGGTGCGCCCGCCGGAAAACCGGTTACCTCAGCTTGGCGCGCCAATCAATTGTAGCCGCGCTTGGCGAGCGCGGCGTCCATTTCCGGTAGGGCCTGGAACAGATCCGCCACTAGGCCAATATCGGCAACCTGAAAGATCGGCGCCTCGGCGTCTTTGTTGATGGCCACGATGCGTTTCGACTGGCTCATTCCGGCCACATGCTGGATCGCTCCGGAGATGCCGACGGCGATGTAAAGCTCTGGTGCAACAACCTTTCCGGTCTGGCCGATCTGGTAGTCGTTGGCCACAAAACCGGCGTCCACGACGGCACGGGAGGCGCCCACAGCGGCCTTCAGCCGGTCGGCGATCTTCTCCAATAGCTTGAAATTTTCGCCCGATTGCAGGCCGCGGCCGCCCGCAACAACGATCTTGGCAGCGCTCAGCGCGGGCCGGACGGACTGCGATAGTGTCTCACCCACAAAATTCGACAACCCCGGATCAGGCCCGGCGGCAACCCTGGTGATGGGAGCAGGCTCGCCCGCACCGGTGGCAGCAAAGGCGGTCGTGCGCACGGTGAGCACCAGTTTGCCCGGCGGCGCCTGTACGGTCTGGAGGACGGCGCCGGCATAGATTGGCCGCTCGAAGACGCCGGGTGCGACGATCCGGGTGATCTCGGAGATCTGCGGCACATCGAGCAAAGCGGCGACCCGCGGCAGGATGGCCTTGCCGGTGGAGGTTGCGGGCGCCAGCACCGCGTCATAGCGGTCGGCGAGGGCGAGAATCAGCGCCGCCAGCGGTTCGGCTAAGGGATGGGCATAGAGCGGGTCGTCGGCCAGCAGCACGGCGTCAACGCCCGCCAGAAGCGCCGCCGCTTCGGCAATCCGAACGCCGTCGTGTCCGGCGACCAGCACATGCACCGGCGCCCCGAGCTGCCGCGCTGCCGTCACGGTGTTCGCCGTCGCCTCCGCCAGGGTCTTGTTGTCATGCTCGGCAACCACCAGGCTCGGCATCAAATCGCTCCGGCCGCTTGCAGCGTATTGAGCAACTCATCAATGCTCTTCACCTTAACGCCCGCAGGACGCACAGCGGGTTCCGCCACCCCAAGCACTTTCAGCCGCGACGCGGTATCGACGCCGTATTCCGCCGCCGTCTTTTCGGCAATTGGCTTCTTCTTGGCCTTCATGATGTTCGGCAACGAGGCATAACGCGGCTCGGCGAGGCGCAAATCGGTGGTCACCACGGCGGGAAGCTTCAGCGCAATGGTTTGCAGTCCGTTGTCGACCTCGCACTCGACCCGCGCCGTGCCCGCATCGATCTCAAGCGTGTGCGCGCGGGTTGCCTGGGCCCAGCCGAGCAAGGCGGCGAGCATCGGGCCGGTTTGGGCGGCGTCGTCATCGATCGCTTGCTTGCCGGTGATGACAAGCTGCGGCTGTTCCGCGCCGCAGATGGCTTTGAGGATTTTTGCCACCGCCAGCGGTTCGACCTCGTCCTCGGTCACCACCAGGATGCCGCGGTCGGCGCCCATGGCGAGCGCTGTGCGGATGGTCTCGGTGGATTGATGCGAGCCGATCGACACCGCCACGATCTCGTGCGCGATACCCTTCTCCTTGAGTCGCACCGCAGCTTCGACGGCGATTTCGTCGAAAGGGTTCATGCTCATCTTGAGATTGGCGCGTTCGACGCCGCTGCCATCCGCTTTGAGGCGGACTTTGACGTTGTAATCCACCACCCGTTTGACGGGCACCACGACTTTCATGCGTTTCCCTGACCGGAACGGCCGCGCTAGAAGCGCTTTTGTTCACTTTCAAACGCTAAGCGGGGGCCCGCCCCCTGTCAACGAAGCCGCTTCTTGCGTCACCGTGCCGCATAATTCGAAGCGCGCTCACCGTTACGGAAGCGGCACCGAAGCAGCGCACACTGCTATCGAGATGACGATGCCTCCTCTTTGCTTGAGCCGCCGTGGCCTGCTCGCGTCGGCAGCAGCCGCGATCATTGCGGGCCGGGCGCCGGCGGAAGAGCCGCTCGGCGCCGAAGAGACGTTGCTCCTGGTCCAACAAGGCCGCTATCTGCCGGTGCTGCAGTTCTACCGCAGCATGGCCACGTCCAACGCGGCCATGGCCTGGATGGCGGCACAGATTTCCGCGATGGCGGGCGATGAGGCGGCCGCCTTTAGTGTCCCGGCCGCGGCACCGCTGCCGCTGCCCGATCTCACCGGCTGCTTCGCTGCCGACGCCGTTGAGACGATCGCGCAGGCGGCACGCACCCGGCGGGTCGTGATCCTCAACGAGGCCCACAACATCTCGCGCTGCCGCGCCTTTGCCGGCGTTGTAGCGGCACGTCTGCGCGCCGAAGGGTTCACGGTTTTCGCCGCCGAGACGTTCGACAATGCCAAGCCGTCCACCTCCAAGCCATTGAACACTGGTGCCCCGATCACGCCGGCGCTGGGCTGGTACATGGCCGATCCGGTCTATGCCGAGACGGTGCGGACCGCCCGGCGCAAGGGCTTCCGTTTTGCCGCTTATGAAGCGCGGCCGCAGCAAATGGCGGGCGCCGAATCAGCCCAGCAAATCGAAGTGCGCGAAGACGCCGAGGCCAACAACTTCATCGCCGATATTCTCGACCGCGATCCCAAAGTGCGGGTCTTCGTCATGTGCGGCTACGACCATGTGCGCAAGACACCGGATGCCAATGGACAGATGTGGTTTGCCGCGCGGCTGAAAGCCAAAACCGGCATCGATCCGTTGTGCATTAGCCAGGACTGGAGCGTACCGCCGCCCGATCCCATACCGGAGGACCCGGCGCTGATGGCGATTCTGGATGCGTTCCTGCCGACCGCGCCGGTGGTTGTGTTCGATCGCGCAAAAGCGCCGTTGCATGTGGGGCGCCCGCAAGCGGCCGTCGATGTCGAAGTGATCCATCCGCGCCTGCGTCCGGTCGACGGTCGCCCCGGTTGGCTGGCGAGTTTGCCCGGGCGTAAGCGGGCGCCGTTCGCCTTGGCTGCAGCGGCGGCGGCGGGCGATCTGATCCAGGCGATTCCAGCTCACGAAACCAGTGCCGCAGGTGCGGTGCCATCGGATCAATATCCGCTGAAGGACGGATCGCGCGAAGCGGTGTTTTTTCTTACCGAGGGCACTTACGAGATCCGGCTCGAAACCGACGACGGCCGCAGCGTGCTGGGGCAGCTCAAGGTCTGAAGCCGCCTACCGTTCTTCGTGCTCTGGCAATAGGACTTCGCGCACGCTTCCCCGTGCGCGTTGCGCACAAATTAAAAAAGAAGGGCGTGCTTACCGTTCTTCGTGCTCGGGCAGTAGGACTTCGCGCACGCCCTTATGGTTGGGTTTGGAGATGACCTGTTCCTCTTCCATCCGCTCGATCAGGCGGGCGGCGCGGTTGTAGCCGATCTGCAGGCGGCGCTGGATATAGCTGGTGGTGGCCTTGCGCTCGCGCGCCACGATGGCCAGCGCCTTGTCGTAGAGGTCGTCGCCCGATTCGCCGTTGCCTTGGCCAAACACCGAATAGG
>JAATGK010000146.1 GCA_015654715.1 Alphaproteobacteria bacterium | reverse complement strand
CCCATCGCCTTGGTGAAGGGCGACTCTTCCAGTTCACCGGTGGCGGGCGCGATCGTCTCGTTGACGACGTCATAAGCGAAGATGCGGTCGGAATAGCGGCTGCACACGGTCTTGATGTGCTCACGCAGCATCTTTTCCGCGGCGGCCCCCGGGGTTTTGCCGAAGTCGACCTTGCTCACCCAATCGGGCAGCCACTGGGTGCGGTTCCAGAGCAAGGTATGGCCGCGCACGGCCAGACCGTATTCGCCGGCAAATCCCATCAACAGATCGGCGCGAGTGAAGTCGTACCCCTTGGGCGTCGGCCTGAGCGCATACCATTTGAGTTCGTTCTCCGGCACCAGGATGCCGCATTGCGCCACCATGAGCGCGCGCATCTGCAGATCGTCGTAGCCCGACTGGATCTTCGCAAAATCCTTCATGCCCGCGGTGGCGGCGGCGGTCGCCTTCTTGATGCCGGTACCGAGGCACGAGCCGAACGCCAGCCCCTTGGCCAGCGCCAGCCCGTTGAGCGAATCCGGCGCGCTGCCGGCCTTCTCGAAAAAGCGGTGGTGGTGGGGATGGCCGCGGCCATGCTTGATGTCGCGCTTGGGACCGGCGGCAAAGGCACCGTCGAATGCCATCGCTCCGGCGGCAGCAGCGGCGGCAAGGCCCATCCATTCACGACGCGACAATCGGTCCATAGTGTTCTTCCTAACGGGCTCCACGGCAAAGGTACTGCCGCGGCGCCCTCCCGTCCAAGCACAAGCGTGCGAAATGCGACGCTGAAATCATGGTGGCCTGAATCATGACGGTTTTACGCCGGGGCGAACCGGCGCCGCCGCAAAAGCCGCCGCAAAGGCTTCCCGAAGGGGCTTGGGCTGGTAGTGGTCGTCGTAAAGGGCGCAGCGCTGCGGCAAGCCGTCGGCCCGCGGGATGAATTCCTGCAGCCAGGAATGCTTGTCGACCAGCCCCCACGCCATGACATAGCGGGTCGCTTTGGTGCCGAGGATGATATCGAGATAGGTGCGGCCGAGATCGGCGACGATGCGGTCGCGCGCCGCGATGTCGGTCGGTGCGCTCTTGTCGTTGATGTCGAATTCGGTGATCACCAACCCATAGCCCATGGCGGTGACCTCATCGAGAAACTTCTTCCAAGCGCCTTCGTCGCGCGCCCCGCCCGGTCCGCCGGCATCGGCCCAGCCGATATGGGCTTGGACGCCAAGGGCGTCGATCGGCAGGTTCTGCTTCTTGCCGTATTCGAGCAGCTTCAGGATCGCATTGCGGTGGGTCCCGTCGGGCGCCCACATCGGAAAATCATTGTAGACGAGTTCGGCGTGGGGGGCGGCTTCTTTGGCGGCGTGATAGCAAATGTCGATCACGTTCCAGCCGAGATATTTGGTGAACGGCGTGTTCTCGAGTTCGCCCGTCTGGGGATCGAAGGTCTCGTTGATCACGTCGTAGGAGAAGATGTCTTTGCCGTAGTGCTTGCAGACTTTGAAGATGTGCTCGCGCAGCATCTTCTCGGCCGCGGTCGCGGGCCGGCTGCCGAAATCGTAATTGCCGACCCAATGCGGCGTCCAGCGCATCGCATTCCAGAGCAGATTGTGGCCGCGAACCGCCAGACCGTTCTGGCGCGCCCAATGCACGATCTTGTCGGCACGGCTGAAGTCGAAGGTCTTGGCATCGGGGCGCACGACATACCACTTGAGTTCGTTCTCGTGCACGATGATGCCGCATTGTTCGGCGATCAGCCGGCGGTTTTGCGGATCGTCGAACGAGATCGGCCGCCGCGGCCGCGCCAGCACTTCCGGCGGCAACAGCGCCAGACCTTCCTTGGTCGAGTCGAGGCCGATGGCGCTGCCGAACATCAGCCCGCGGGTTTCGGCAATGGCATTGAGCGTGCCGGGCGCTGTCCCCGCTTTGGCGGCCTTGGTCGCAGCCAGCACCGGTTCGAGCGGCAGCGTCGCCGCCAGCCCGAGGGCCATGCAATCGCGTCGAGAGAGTTTGGTCATGGCGAAGTCCTTACAATGCGGGTTTCGGGGATCGGGCCGTACGCGCGCGGCGCCTCGTCAAAGGCGATCTCGAAGCGATCGAGGATCAGTCCGGGATCGAGGGCATAGACGGTCAGCGTGTGGGCGCCCGGCTTCAGCTTGAGGTCATGCACCTTGGCGACGGCGCTGTTGCTGAGAACGTGCTGGCGCCAGCTTTCGGTAAACTCGGCCGCAAAGAAATCCACCACAATGAGCGGCCCGCCGTCGATCGAGACCGCCGCCCGCATGCCGTTCTTGTTGGTGATGGGCTGCACCGGCAGCGCAAAGACCTTGAGCACGGCATCTTCGTCGCGCACCAGATCGTAGCCGCGCTTAGCGGCGGTCGCGAAGCGATAGGTGGCATGCGGCGCGCGCGCCACCGCCTCTTCCGGCGCAATCGTGGGCTGGGTCAAGAGGCTGCGCAGCGAGGCGCCGGTGTGGCCGAGCCCGTCCAGCAGATCCCAACCGGCGGACTTTTCGTCGGCGTGGGTGGCATAGATCGACACCACATTGTCGTCTTCGATGAAGGAGACCTCCTTCGCCGCCGGGCTCGGGGCCGCGGTGCGAACGGCGATCGGCATGCCGGACTTGGTCGGCCCGCAGCTTGCCACCACGCCGGCGCT
>JAATGK010000428.1 GCA_015654715.1 Alphaproteobacteria bacterium | reverse complement strand
CCTCAATGTGCTGACCCATTGCAATGCCGGCTGGCTCGCCACCGTCGATTGGGGCACAGCGCTGGCGCCGATTTACATGGCTTTCAACGAAGGCCTCGACATTCACGTCTGGGTCGATGAAACCCGGCCGCGCAATCAAGGCGCCTCGCTGACGGCTTACGAACTTGGGAGCCATGGCGTTAAGCATACCATCATCGCCGATAATGCCGGCGGCCATTACATGCAGCACGGGCTTGTCGATCTTTGCATCGTCGGCACCGATCGTGTCACCCGCAACGGCGACGTCGCCAACAAGATCGGTACCTATTTGAAGGCGCTGGCGGCCAAGGACAACGGCGTCCCGTTTTATGTCGCGCTGCCGTCTTCCACCCTCGACATGAGTCTCGCGAGCGGCGCCGACATTCCGATCGAAGAGCGGTCTTCCGACGAGTTGCTGAAAATGACCGGCCGTTTGCCCGATGGGGTCCTCGCCACCGTGGACATCGCCGCCCCCGGTTCGCCCGGCGCCAACCCCGCTTTCGATGTCACCCCGGCGCGCCTCGTCACCGCTTTCATCACCGAACGCGGCGTCTCAGCGGCAACCGAAGCGGGGCTGAAAGGCCTTTTTCCGGAACGCTGACGGCGCGTTTTTGCCAGCCTTTTTTGATTGCATCCGGCAGCGGTGCTAGCCTTTACCGCCTGCGTCGGGGGGTAATGATGCGCACGGGTTACATTGTTCTGATCTTGGCTCTTCTCTTGGCGGCGTGGCGGCTCCAGACGCCAACCCCGGAAGGCCTCGCCGCGCCCGCGACCGTATTTTCCGCTTCCCGCGCCGTCACCGACATCACCGCCATTGCGCAAAAGCCCCATCCCGTCGGCACTGCCGAGCATGAGCGGGTCCGCGCCGTCATCGTCGCCCGCATGACCGAACTGGGTCTCGTGCCGGTGCTGCAATCGGAACGCTCGACCACCTTGCTCGGCAACCAGATTATTTCGGCGCCGGTCACCAACATCATCGGCACCCTCAAGGGCAAGGACCCGACCCAGCCGGCCGTGCTGATCATGAGCCATTACGACACCGTACCGGATTCGCCCGGCGCCGCCGACGACAGCGCCGGAGTTGCCACGACGCTCGAAATCGCCCGCGCCCTGAAGGCGGGTCCGCAGCCTCAGCGCGATATCATCTTCCTCATCACCGATGGCGAAGAATTGGGTTTGATGGGTGCCAGCGCCTTCTTCCATCACGACCCGCTGGCCGCCCATGTCGGCGCGGCGATCAATTTCGAGACTCGCGGCGATAGCGGCCTCGCCAACATGTTCGAGACCGGTCCCAACAACGCTGACGCCGTCGCGCTCTATGCGGCCAACGCCAAACGCCCCTCGGCCAATTCGCTGTCGCTGGCGATCTACAAGCGCATGCCCAACGGCACCGATCTCTCGGTGGCGCTGGAAAAGGGCCTGCCGGCGCTCAACTTCGCCTTCATCGGCGATGAGGCGGCTTATCACTCGGCGCTCGCAACCCCGGCGCATCTCGATCTCGGCAGTGTCCAGCATATGGGCGATCAGGCCTTGGGCGCCGCGCGTGCCTTTGCGGTGCGTCTGCCCGAACAAAAAGCCGACGAAGTCTTCGCCGACGTTCTCGGCTTCTTCATGATCCAGTATCCCTTGTGGTTCGGCTGGATCGTGTTCGCCGCCGCCGCGGTGCTGGCGCTATACGGCATTTGGGCGGCTGAGAAGTCCGCGCCCGCGGCGTGGGGACGCGGCCTGGTGGCGGCGCTGCTGGTGATTGTCGTGCCCGCGGCGATGCTGCTCGCAGTCGGAAAATCGTTCGGCAGTCTCGATCATGTCCTGCGTCTGATACAGGTCGATTCTTTGCTCATCGGTGCGGGCGCGCTCGCCCTCGGGCTGGCGCTTACGATTGCGGTCGTATTCACCCGCCGCAAATTCTACCCCGCCGCGTTATGGCAGGTTCTGTTGCTGCTGCTCGTCGTCCTCGGCGGGGTGGCTGAGGTGCTGGTGCCGGAAGCGGCGTTCGTACTGGTCTGGCCGGTTCTGGTCGGCGGCGTCATGGCGACCGTGCGCTTCGGGATTTATCGCGGGCGCGACAGCTTCGTGTCGATCGTGATTTGCACCGGGCTGGCGCTGGTATTTCTGGCGATGACGATCAGCTTGGGCGCGGCCATGTTCACCGCGCTCGGGGTCGAATGGCCTGCCGTCATGATCCTGCCGCTGGTGACCGGCTTGCCGATCCTTCTGCTACTGCCGCAATCGCGCAAATCATCCACCTGGGTGCCGCTGACCATCACCGCCGCCGGTGCCCTGCTGTTCGTGTATGGCCGTTTCGCCGCTCCTACCGCCGACCGGCCGGCGCCGACGCTGGTGCGCTATGTCAAAGATCTCGATTCCGGCAAGGCCTATCGCGTCGCTTATCTCAATGCGCTGGATCCGTGGACGCAAGAAGCCCTCGGCAAGCCGCGCCAGAACGCGCTGCCGTGGGGCAACGGCGGCAAGGTCTGGTGGGCCCCGGCCGACGCCGTCAACGTGGCCGACACCGATGTGATCCTGCAGCGGAGCGGCGCCAGCCTCGGCATCTTCGTGGCGCCGCGGCCGGGCGCCTATTCCGTTGTGGTGTCGCTGCGTAGCGACGACAAGCTTGCCGCCTTCACCTTCGATGGCGTCAAGGTTTCAGCCGCCGCGGCGGGCACCTCATACGACATCCGCTATTACGCACCCGGCAGGGACGGTTTTTCCTGGATCGTCGATGCGCCCCAGAAGGGCAAGGTCGAGGTCAAAGTCACCACGCTGTATCAGGCTTGGCCGCGGGATGCGGCGCCCTTGCCGCCGCTGCCATCGGAGCGGATGGCCTTCGGCAACAGCGCCGCCACCGAAACCGTCAAGCGCCGCGTCTGGACGCCATAAGCGTTATCCTCATCCTGAGGGCAAAAGGGCGTCTCGAAGGATGGAACGCCAAAATCAATCCCTGTGGGCACGGAAGAAGGCAAGGGTGCGTTCGCGCGCCAGCTTGGCGCTTTGCGCATGGTGATGGGTCGGGCGTGACGAATTGAATCCGTGCCCGGCGTCATAGAGGTGAACTTCCACTTCCGGCCGCATGCGTTTCAGGTGTTCAACCCGTTCGAGCGGAATGGAGGTGTCGAGTTTGCCGAAATGGCAGATCACCGGGCATTGCGGAACTTCGTCCGCCATATCGGGCGCCTGCTTGCCGTAATAGCTCGCAACGGCCGCCAGCCCGCACGAGCGGCAAGCCAGCGCCCAAGCCACCGAGCCGCCGTAGCAATAGCCGACCGCATAAACCAAACCTTTGGCCTTCAGCGTCTGCACGCAGGTTTTCGTGTCGGCGATGGAAAGATCAAACGGGTGCCGTTTGTAGGCAAGATCGACACCTTTCTGCATCTCGTCGGCACCGGCAATGAACCCCGGTTCCTCGCGGTCGAACAGCGACGGCGCCAGCACCTCATAGCCTTCGCCGCAAAAATCAGCGGCCACATCCTTGATATGGTCGGTGATGCCGAAAATTTCTTGGATCAGCACCAGCCCGCCGCGCCGGACGCCGCTGGGTTCGACATGATAGACGCCGACGTTGGCCCCGTCGGACATCGTCATCGGAATGATTTTGCCTAGCATGGTG
>JAATGK010000291.1 GCA_015654715.1 Alphaproteobacteria bacterium | reverse complement strand
TTGGGCGACAAAAAATGATAGCTCACTTGCCGGTCGCCGGTCCCGCTGAAAATATTTTTCGGAATGCGCGGTTCGCGTGGAGCGTTGATGTCTTCAAACGCCGAAATGTATGCTCCGGCGCGGGCATGCGCGGAGGGGAAATCCAGAAACTCGAAAAAATTCGTATTGAAAACGCAAAGTTCGCCCTGGGAGGAAAACATCGCGATCCCATCGCGGATATTGTCGAGTGTGGCTTGAAGAATGGCAGACTGATTCTCCAGCTTCTGCTCACTGCGCGCGAGCCTGGCGTTGTTGCGCAGCAGCATCCATACCGCCCCCAGCATCACCAGCAGCGCGATAAGTCCGGCCAGGCTGGAAGCCATGACTTCATTGTGTTCGGCTGCCCGCCGGGCGCGAATGCGCGCCGCCAGCAGCGTGTTTTCATTGGCAACGCCATTTGCCAATTCGTTTTGCAGTTGATCCATCCACTTCTTGCCCTCATCCATCGCCGCCAGCAGCGGGGGCGTGACGGTGGCGGGCCTGCGGGCATTCGTCAGGGCTCGTTCGAGCGCCTCGATGCGCGCCTCGGCAAGCATATGCAGTCTTGCTGCCCGCATCTGCTGCTGCGGATTGTCGGCGGTCTTGGCGCGGAATATCTGCAGATCTTTCCGGGCGTTCGCGATGCTTGCATGATACCGGCCAAGGAACCGCTCCTGGCGCGTGATGATATAGCCGCGTTGGCCGGTTTCGGCTTCCTGCATATCGGATAAAATATTCTGGAGCTGACCAATCACTTGATAGGTGTGAACGACCCAGGCCTGTTCGGACCGTTCACTGATCGCAAAGCGGATGGATAGGAAAACCACGGTCGCCAAAACAACAAACAGCGTGATGGCCGTCGTCAGCATCCAACGGTAGTTCAGCAAGCTATCCCCCAAAGCGAGTGCGCGAATGCCGTATTAGTCCAGCGGACTGACGAAATTACAAGTTGGATCAGATTTATTCCCGGAAGAACTTTAGGGGTAATCCGCCGCCGCACGCCTTCGCGAGAAGCACCGCCGCCGAAACAAAGTCCGGCGCCAAGCGTTCATCCCGGGTATCCAAATCGGAGAGTGTAATGCCAACCGCTAGCGGACATACCAGCGCCATCTTGGCGTCGAAGGTGAAGGGCACAGTCGTCTACAACGAGACGGGCGAAAAGATCGGGCATGTCGAAGACGTCGTGCTCGACAAGACGTCCGACCGCATCATGTTTGTTGCCCTGGGGTTCGGCGGCGCCCTCGGCCTGGGCGAGAAATTCTATCCGGTGCCGTGGGAAGTCCTCGATTTCAACACCGAGAAGGACGGCTATATCGTTCCCCTCTCGAAGAGCGAACTCGAAGCGGCGCCGGCGTACGAGCTTGACGAACTGGCGCGCGACGATGGCGATTTCGATGACATGCGAACGCAATCCTACGAGTATTACGAAGTCGACCGGGATTGGTAGCGCAAATGGAACGGTGCGAGGGCGCGCTGCCGCAAACCCGGTAGCGCGCCGTCGGGCGTCGCCATGCTGCAAAAATCCCAAGCGTCTGCCACGCAAAACGAAGTGCTGCTGAGCGGCCGCTCCGTTTGGTCGCGAACCGGGGCAACCGGTGTGCGCGCGAGGGCGCTGCGGGAATCTCTCCAAGCCGATGTTGTGATCGTCGGCGCCGGGATCAGCGGCGCCTTCTTGGCACATGCTTTAGCGGGGTACGACGGCCGCGTGGTGGTGGTCGATCGCCGTCCGCCCGCCCATGGCAGTACCGCCGCCAGTACGGCAATGCTGCAGTTCGAGATCGATGTGCCGTTGACGCAGTTGCGGCGCCAGATCGGAGCCGCAAAAGCCGCGCGCGCCTGGCGGGATTCGTACCGGGCGACGCAGGATCTGATCCGGCTGGTCCGGGCCGAACACATCCTCTGCGGGCTTCAATTGCGGGAGTCGCTTTACCTCACGGGCAGCACCATGGGTTTTCGTGCGATGGAGCAGGAATGCCTGGCGCGAGGCCGCATCGGATTGCCGGGCGCGTTTCTACCCAGCCGTGTGCTGCGCGAAAAATTCGGCATCGAGCGCTCCGGCGCGATCCTGAGTGCGGGCTCGGCCGTTGCCAATCCGCGTCAGCTCGCGGCCGGGCTGCTGCGCCGGGCGGCGCGCCAAGGCGTCGAAATCTATTCGCCGGTGACGATCACGGACATCCTGGCGACATCGCACGGCGTAGTGCTGGCGACCGACCGTCATTTCATCGAGGCGCGCCAGTGTATTTTTTCGACCGGGTACGAGTTGTTGAAAGGGCTACCGCGCGCCGGCACCAAAATCACGTCAAGCTGGGCGATGGCCTCCTCGGGGCGCAGTGCTTATCCGAGCTGGCTGAACCGCACGCTGGTGTGGGAGGCGGCGGATCCCTATCTGTACATGCGCACGACGCCCGATGGGCGGGTCATTATCGGCGGCGAGGATGAGGACATCGACCTTCCGCGTTATCGCGCTCGAAGTATGGCTCGGAAAAGTGCGCGCCTGATGCGGAAAGCCAAAGCGCTCATTCCCGGTTTGGCGCTGGACAAGCCCTATCAATGGACCGGCGCCTTCGGCGAGAGTGAGGACGGTCTGCCGATCATTGATGCGATCCCCAACATGCCCGGCTGTTTTGCCGTCATGGGATTTGGCGGCAACGGCACCATCTTCAGCGTTATTGCCGCGCGCTTGATTCCGGCTCTGCTGGCGGGACGACGGCCGAAGAATGCGGATATCTACCGGTTTCGCGAATCCTGATGGAATATCATCACGTCTTGCGCAAAATGCTGCTGGCGGCGCCCGTCATGACGGCAATGAGGACCGCGAACAGAGGCTTTTTGTTGGCCAAGCGCGATAGCTCCGAGATCAACAGAGTCTCGTAACCCACCGTCGTCCGCGGCGCGTCGGCGGCCGCGCGGGCGGGCGCTTTGATCAGGGCCCAAAGGAGGGGCGGCAGCACCAGCACCAAACCGGTCACTGCCGCGCCGCCTGCAATACCCAATATTGGCGTCAGCGCAGTAGCGAGGCCGAATCCCAGAAAAGATATGCCAACCAGGATCAAGGCCACGCCCAGTACGCTGGCGACGGTGCTTCTTGCGCTCACTGCTTCACCTCAGCGGCGCGATAACATGGCGCCGACCACCGCGCCGACGCCCATGGAAATGCCGATTGCATAAATCGGCTGGTCGCGGATCGAGCCGCGGACGGTATTGAGATTGTCGTCGGCCCAATGTTCCACGTTGTCGATCGCCTGCGATGTTGCGTCTTCAGCCAGATGCAAGGCGCGCTTGGCCACATCCTCCGCCGAGCGGATCGCCTTGCTGATGCGTTCGCTGGCGACAACGCCGGCGTCACCGGCCAGACTCTTCACATCGGTTTGCAGCGTGTCGAAATCGTTGCGCAGGGCTTCAAGACGGCGGTCGATCGTGCCGTTGCCGATTTCTTTGGTTCGTGTCGCCATCATCGATCTCCGGTGGTTGGGGTGTCGGTGTCGGAATTTAACGCCGCATGCGGTGCCAAGTTCCCGGGGCGCAGATCGCGTCTTCGCCATGTTCTCAAGTCAGAAATGCGAGAACGGCGCCCATGACGAAAGAAATGACCGACAGCACGATGAACCAGCCGTACGGGGTCAACAGCCGCGAGCGTCGGCGCGGTTCGAAGATGGGAACGATCGTCGCCATCCAGCCATGACGGTGTTCTGGTTCCCAACCTGACAGTGCCATATCACCCTCCGCTCATCTTCATGAGTGCAACGGTGCGCCCAGGTTTCGGTTCCCAGGCTGATGCTTATTGGTTTTTCTGTGTTTTGCCGGCAACAGAACGGCGATCGCCCGCCGAAAGCTGACGTTGCGACTTCGGGCGTTTAGGGGGGTTGTCCGTAGTGCAGGAGCGGTAAGCCGTTGGCCGCCCCTGCTTTGCCGATCGTCCGTACCGATACTACCAGTAGGGATAACTGCCGTAATAGGCGAGCAGTTCGGCTTCCCGCGCGCGGCCTTCATAGGACCAGTCGTCATGGTCGCGCAGTTTTGGCGCGCCCTTGAGCTGATCTTCGGTGATGTCCACCTCATAGCCGCCGAGCTTCTCGTTGTAGGTCAGCAAGGACCAGGGGATCGGGTAGTAGTCATCCCCCATGCCGAGGAAGCCGCCGAAGCTCATGACGGCATAGCCGACCTTGCCGGTACTCTTGTCGATCATCACTCGCGCGATGGTGCCGATGCGGTCTTCGTTGGCGCGATAGACCGCCGTCCCTTCCACCTTGTCGCTGCCGATCAAATTGCCGGTTTCGCGAGCAGAAACATCGTGATGTATTTTCTGGGTTAACGGCATGGTGTGATCTCCGTTGTTTCCTTGAGAGACAACGACGAAAAACGCCTGCGGTTCCCGGCCCCGCGCGTTACGGCAGGTCATAGCCTGAGCCTCAGTGAGGGCGCGCGAAGCGGAACGGAACATCGGTGCAATTGCGGCGTTGAAACGCAATGCAGACGCCCTGATCCTAGGAGCCAGACGATGAATCAAATCCCGCCTGCAAAATGGAAGGCGAGCGTTTTAATTCCGTGCAGCGCCGTCGCCCTTTGCGTGATGTTCGCTGTGCCAGTGGCCGCCGCCAACGACCGACTTGCCCCGCTTTACGGCAACACGTTGATTGCCACCGATGGCGGTATCGTCAGTCACTTTTGGTACAAATCCGATCACACATTTACGGGAACCGTACCCGCCTATTTCTATCCGCTGAAGGGCAGCTGGACGCAGAACAGCGACGGCACCATATGCCGGAATTTCGATCCGCCGCTGCCCAAAGTGAAAAATCCGGATTGCGGCGCCATCCTTGTCCGCAAAGTGGGCGACAAGCAGACGGACGCCCAGGGCCACAGCGAAACATTGGTCGCAGGTATCAAATAGGGCCGGGCAATTCGGCGTCCATTCGATGTGGAACGTTTTGCTCCCGGCGGCGTTTTAATTTCAGTGCAGTGGCGCGACCACACCGCGTTGGCCGCAAAACCGATGGAGTTAGGCGATGAATTTTCAATCTATCCTGCTTACCGGAATTGCCGTCGCAGCATTTGCATGGGCCTTGGCCGTTGACGCCCACGCGCAAACGACCGCGGCCCCGACGTCCGCGCAAGAAAACGCCGCCCCGGGCCCTGCGCAGCCTGGTGATGCCAACATGGCCGCGCCGAAGCATGGCAAGCACCACGCGCATCGCATGCCGGCCAACGATTCCACGCCGCGGGAAAAGGCCGCGACCGCCCGGCTCAACGAACAGCAGCTCCAAGGCACGTCGTCGGCCTCGAACCGGACCGCTCCGGCTGACCCGAATATGCCCGCCGGCGCGCCGGCGGACGGATCGGCGAACGGCAGCGCGATGCCGCCGCCTGCGACCTCAACCCAACCCACTCCTGACACGACCGAAACCCCACCCAATCCGCCTTCCGCAAGCTCTCCGGCCCAATAAGCGGCGAGCACCCCTTCACATGCAGCGAACGCGTTCACCGATCTGCAGCGCGTTTACGGGAGATAAGCGATGACCCTGGGTACGATATTGCTGATTTTACTGGTTCTCGCCTTGGTAGGTGCGTTGCCGCGTTGGCCTTACAGCACGGGTTGGGGCTACTACCCCAGCGGCGGATTTGGCATCGTGCTCGTCATCGTGATCATCTTGTTGCTGACGGGAAGGTTGTAGCGCACCGCTTTGTCGGGATCGTCGGGCAAGGCCGGGCGCCAAGCGGTTCGAGCTCGATTCCATTTCAACGGATTGTGATTGATGGCTGGTGGTCGCAGGTGCCGTCTGCGGCTCACCGTCGCTGCATGGGGCAGGGTGCATCCTGTTAGGTTACGCGTCGTCACCTAAAAGGCATGCAGCGATGAAGATGTTTGGCAAGCTGGCGTACGCGGCGGCGTTCGCGGCGGTTCTGACCGCGGCGGGGGCGGTGTCGGCGGACCATGGCATCGATCTCGACGGCATCGATCACACGGTGGCGCCGGGCGACGACTTCTTCTCTTATGCCAATGGGATCTGGGACAAGAAGACGGAAATTCCCGCCGACCGCTCCAGCTACGGCGTTGGCGCCGTAGTGGCGGAAAAGACCGATGCGCAGGTGCGCGATCTGATCGAAGGCGCTGCCAAGTCGAACCCGAAAGCCGGTTCCGATGAGCAGAAAGTCGGCGATTTCTTCGCCAGCTATATGGACGAGGCCGGGATCGAGGCCAAAGGCCTGGCGCCGCTGAAGCCCGAACTTGGCCGCATCGCCGCGATCGCCAACATCAAATCGCTATCGGCCTATCTCGGTACCACGCTGCGCGCCGATGTCGATCCGCTCAATTCCACCAACTTCCACACCGACCACATATTCGGGCTGTGGGTGAGCCAGTCTTTCACCGATCCGACCCGCAATGTGCCCTATCTTTTGCAAGGCGGCCTCGGCATGCCCGACCGCGATTACTATCTCGCGAGCTCGGACAAGATGGCGGCGATCCGCGCCAAGTATAAAGCCCACATCGCCGCTGTGTTGAAACTCGCCGGCATCGCCGATGCCGAGACCAAGGCGGAGCGGATCTTCGCTCTCGAAATGAAGATCGCCGCCGCCCACACCTCGCGCGCCGATTCCGAAGAGGTGCACAAAGCGAACAATCCCTGGACGCGGGCGGAATTCCCAAGTCGCGCGCCCGGCCTCGATTGGGCGGCCTATTTCGGCGCCGCCGGTCTCGGCAACCAGCAGGGCTTTGTCGTCTGGCAGCCGGGCGCCATCAGCGGCACCTCGGCACTGGTGGCGAGCGAGCCCGTCGCGGTGTGGAAGGATTATCTCACCTTCCACCTCATCGACCACAGCGCGGGCGTGCTGCCCAAGGCGTTCGTCGAAGAGCGCTTTGCCTTCTATGGCACGACGCTGACCGGCACGACCAAGATGCGCGATCGCTGGAAGCGCGCCATCGCTGCCACCAACGGGGCGCTCGGCGAGGTGGTCGGCAAAGTCTATGTCGCGAAATACTTCCCGCCCGAGACCAAGGCCAAGATCGAAGCCTTGGTGAAGGATTTGCTCGTCGCTTATCACGCCCGCATCTCCAACCTCAGTTGGATGTCGCCGCAAACCAAACAGAAGGCGCTCGCCAAACTGGCGACGCTGAAAGTCGGTGTCGGCTATCCCGACAAATGGCAGGACTATTCGGCGCTGGCGATCGTGCGCGGCGATGCGTTCGGTAATCAGTGGCGGGCGGAGCAGTTCGATTATCGCCACAGCCTTGCCAAGCTCGGACAGGCGGTCGATCGCGGCGAGTGGGTGATGACCCCGCAGACCGTCAATGCCGTTAACCTGCCGCTTGCCAATGCGTTGAACTTCCCGGCGGCGATCCTGCAGGCGCCGTATTTCGATGCCGACGCCGATGCCGCGCTCAACTACGGCGCCATCGGTTCGGTGATCGGCCACGAGATCAGTCACAGCTTCGACGACCAGGGTTGTCAGTTCGATGCCGAAGGCCGGCTGATCGACTGGTGGACTCCGGCGGATCTGGCGCATTTCAAGGACGCTTCGGCCCAGTTGGCGGCGCAGTTCGACGGCTACAAGCCGTTCCCCGATCTGGCGGTCAACGGCAAGCAGACTTTGAGCGAGAACATCGCTGATCTGGCCGGCCTCGCCGCTGCGCATGACGCTTATGTTCTGTCGCTGAAAGGCAAGCCGGCGCCGGTCCTGCAAGGCCTCACCGGCGACCAGCGCTTTTTCCTCGCCTTTGCCCAAAGCTGGCGCAGCAAAACGCGCGATGCGGCCTTGCATATGCAGATCATGACCGACGGTCACGCGCCCGCTCAGTATCGCGGCGACACCGTGCGCAACTTCGATGCTGGGTATGCGGCCTTCGCGGTCAAGCCGGGCCCGTAGTGGTAACTT
>JAATGK010000349.1 GCA_015654715.1 Alphaproteobacteria bacterium | reverse complement strand
GCTGCGCAGCAGCGGAGGCTGCCACGCCGAAGCCCTCAGGGTGAAGGCGGGCCGGACCTCGGTCAGCGCAGCTACGGCTCGGCAAGCCAGCCCCCTCATCTCAAAAATCGCTGCTTTTACTCGGCAAAACTGTGCCCTTCCTATAGTCTGCGTCGTGTTGGCTGGGGGGCGGCATGAAATACGTCTACATCCTCCGAAGCGTGGGGGGCGGAGCAGCACTTCTATGTGGGGCTCACCGACGACCTTCGTGACCGTTTGAAAAGGCACAACGCCGGCGATGTCCCACACACTTCGAAGTTTCGACCTTGGGCCATCAAGACGTATGTGGCCTTTGATGATCCCGATAAAGCTGTAGCGTTTGAGCGATACCTGAAATCGCCATCCGGCCGGGCGTTTGGCACGAAGCGGCTGTGAGGAATTTCACTTCGGCGGCGGACTGATGTTGGTAGATGTTTTGTTCGGCTATCAGATCACCGGCATCTTCCGGTATGCTCCGGTGTGACGTTCCGGACACGCCCGCTTGTTGCAACGGAAGAAACCGCTGACCCGCAAAACCGCGTTGCGCGCAAAAAAGCCGCTCGGTGCGAAAAAGCCCTGGCGAGTCCAAGCCGCGCCCGACATTCGCGATGCCAGTGACGAAGCCGCGCGCAAGTTGTGGCCGCTGCTCGCCAGCCGGCCGGGCCCGCCGTTCTCCCAATACGTGCGGCTCGGGCCGTATGTCGCCGATTTCTATTGCGCGGCGACGAAACTTGTCATTCTCCTGGAAAGCCAAGACGATCCGGCGCGGCAGGACTGGTTTGCGGCCCAAGGCTATCGCGTGCTGGGTTTCGCCGCCGCTGACCTTAATCTCGATACGGTGCGCGACTCCCTCGCGGAAGCCTTTACCCTGCGCGTCATCAAAAGCTGATTTTGGCCATTTGCCGCCTTGCCTTCCGTTCCCCGGGGCGCCATGACAAAAACGGCGTCAGGTGATGCGTTACTGATACAACTTGGGCAAGACTTGCGCCGAGGCGGCGGCTAATCTCTCGTAAGACTTGCGAGAGTCACTTTATATCGAAAGACAAGCGCATTGGGTGCATTCATCGACGCCCGGACCGTTCCTTCGGGCACCGTCGTGCAAGCGGATCTGGCGATCATCGGCGGCGGGCCGGTCGGCATCGCCATTGCGATGGCGCTCGCCAATACGCCGCTGAAAATCGTGCTGCTGGAAAGCGGCGGCATGGGCTTCGATGCCAAAACCCAGGCGCTGTATGAAGGCACCAAGGTCGGTGCGCCATACCTGACGCTGGAGGCCTCGCGCCTGCGCTATCTCGGCGGCAGCTCGAATCACTGGGGCGGCTGGTGCCGTCCGATGGACGCGATCGATTTCGAGGAACGCACCTGGATGCCTTACTCCGGGTGGCCGATCACCAAAGCCGATGTCGACCGCTATTTCGTCAAGGCGCATTTGCTGTGCGAAGCGGGCACGCTCTATTACGACGCCGCCAGCAAGGTGACGGGCGACTTGGGACCGCGGCTGGCGCTCGGGCCCGGCGGCATCACCACGCGCTGGTTCCAATTTTCGCGCATGCACGGCTCCGTCCTGCCGACCCATTTTGGCGTTCGCTATGCGGCCGAACTCAAGAAGCAAGCCAAGCTCGCGGTCTATCTGCAGGCCAATGTCACCCGATTGGGGCTCAACCGGGCCGGTAGCGCGATCAGCGAACTCGATGTCGCGACGCTGGACGGCAAGAAGTTCACCGTCAAACCCAAGGCCGCCGTACTGGCGACCGGCGCCATCGAATGCGCCCGGCTGCTGCTCGCCTCCAACGACATCAATACCTCGGGCGTCGGCAACGACCACGATTTGGTCGGGCGCTTCTTCGCCGATCATCCCTGCCCGCGCGATAACGCCACGCTGGTGCTGTTCGGCGGCGAGATCGCGCCCTATTACCTCGGCAATCAGATCACCCATGGCGCCATTTTGCGCGCCGGTCTGTTCCCGAGCGAAGACTTCCGCCGCAGCCATGCCGTGATGGCCTCGTCGATCACCGTCGAAGGCAAGATCGAGCTCGACGATTTCGGCAAGGCCGCGGTGGCGTCAACGGCCGCGGCGCTCGGCGTCGATGCTTCCAATGCGGTAGCCCACTCGCTCGGCTGCGGCATGGAAGTGACGCCCGATCCCGACCGCCGCTTTACGCTGGACGACAGCCGCGATGCCCTCGGCATGCCCAAGCTGAAGCTCCACATGCGCATCGCCGACCAGGATTTCGCCAAGTACCGCCTGACGCTGAAGGAACTGGGGCGGCAGCTCCTCGAATCGCGTGCCGGGATGTTGAAGCTGAATTTGCGCACCCGCGACGAGTGGGTCGCCAGTCTCGACTGGGGCAATCACCACATGGGCACGACGCGGATGAGCGCCGATCCCAAGAAGGGCGTGGTGGATGCGAATTTGAAGGTGCACGACGTCGCCAATCTCTATGTCGCGGGCAGTTCGGTGTTCCCGACTTATGGCGCCGCCAATCCGACCATCAACCTTTTGGCGCTGGCGCTCCGGCTGGCCGATCATTTGAAGGGCGTGGTCAAATGAAGCGCCCGACGCGACGGCAAATTCTCTGGCTTGGCGGCGGCGTGGTCGTGCTGGCCGGCGGCGGTGTGGCGGCGCGGCTGTTGCTGCGCAAGCGTTTCGCCCCGACTCCCTACGACGATCTGATCGCCTTGGTGGAAGATCGCGACGGCGCCGCCCAAATCGGCGAAACCGTTCTCGCCGAAGTGGAAGATTTCGAACCGACCGCGATGGCGGCCGATTTGCGCAGCCGCATCGCCGGGCGGCCGCTGGCGGGCGTGATCGCCGAAGACGCCAGCGACGGGCGGCTCGTGGAAGCTGGCGGCTGGGTGCTGCCCGAAACCCTGGGCCTGATCTGCGCCCTGGCGGCAAAGGCATCTGGGTAAAACATCACCTGTCATCCCGGCCAAGCGCTGCGCGAAGATTCCGCCAAGCGCGAGCTGATGTGTGGTGCAGCGCGCCGAGCCGGGATCCACTTCAACATCTGACAGATTTCCGAGTAGGTCCCGGATCGCGCCCACGTGCCAGATGGAAACACCCCCTCCGGCGCGTCCGGGATGACAGTTATCGCAAGCGGCCGCGAATAAGACCCCTGAGCGAGTTTCCTAGATAGAATTCACCGTCGAGGTCGTCGGGCGTCAGGGTTGCTTCCGCGGCGCGGCTTTCGGCGAGGAGCGCGCGGCGCAAAACGCCGTCGAGGCTACCCGCCGACAGCGGCGGCGTCAGCAACATGCCGTCGCGAGCGACGAAGATGTTGGTGCGGGCGCCTTCCACCAAATCCCCGCGCTCGTTGCAGAAGAGAAGTTCATCGACGCCCGGCGGCGGGGCGATATCGTAAGGCTCACGCCAATTGGTTTTGTGACGCGCCAGCGCGTCGGTGCTGCAGACGCGATGCGGTGAGATGGCAGCGGTCCAGACGTTTTTGGCGGGCCCAAGCCGCGCCGTGGTGCAGGCGATCTCGCCGGTCTCATCGAGCGTCAGGCGGAGGCGATGGGCGACGCGGTCCTGCCCCGGCAAAGCCAAGGCGAAGGTGGCTTCCGCGAGCACGTCCAGCGCCCGGGCGCGATCGAACGTAAGACCGAAGAACGCCGCCGAGGCGGCCATGCGAGCGAGGTGGAGATCGCGGCGCACAAAGCCCTCCTCCGCGCTCCAACGCAAAGTCTCGATCAGTTCGAGCGGACGGCGAGTGGTCTCAAAATAGCGGGCTTTGAGCACGGCTTCGGCATATTCCCCCTCACAATTGGAATCCTGCACGATGCCGCCGCCGATGCCGAGTTCACCGCGCCCGCCTGCAATCGTCAGGGTACGGATTGCCACATTAA
This sequence comes from Alphaproteobacteria bacterium, assembly GCA_015654715.1. Classification (GTDB taxonomy): domain Bacteria; phylum Pseudomonadota; class Alphaproteobacteria; order Micropepsales; family Micropepsaceae; genus Rhizomicrobium. The sequence continues at coordinate 3,791 of JAATGK010000349.1, read as the reverse complement.
AGCGGGCGGACCCATCGGGTGCGAAAAAACCGATGCCGCCGCAATAGACGCCGCGGGGGCTCGCCTCCAATTCGGCAATCGTCTGCATGGCGCGGATTTTCGGAGCGCCGGTGACCGAGCCGCAAGGAAACAACGCCCGCACCAATTCCGGAATGCCGGTGCCGGGCCTCAGACGCGCGGACACGGTGGAAACCATCTGGTGCAAGGTCGGATAGGTTTCCACCGTGAAGAGACTGGGCACCGCGACGCTGCCGAGTTGCGCGATGCGGCCGAGATCGTTGCGCAAGAGGTCGACGATCATCAGATTCTCGGCACGGTTCTTTTCGCCGGCGGCGAGCGCGGCCGGGACCAACGCGTCGGCCTGCGGATCGCTTTCGCGCGCTGCGGTGCCTTTCATCGGCTTGGTGGTGATGGTGCCGTCCGCCGCGAGCGCGAAGAAAAGTTCCGGCGACAGGCTTAGAATCTGGCGTTCGCCGTCATCAACATAAGCGCCATAACGCGCGGCCGACGCCGGTCGCAGTTTGGCATACAGCGCCAGCGGATCGCCGGCGAAGGCAAAGCGGGCGCGGAAGGTCAAATTGGCCTGATAAAAATCGCCGGCGGCGATCAGGGCCTGTACACGGCTGAAGGGCGTGGCATAGGCGCGCGCGTCCCATTCCGGCAGCAGCGGTCCGGCGTAGGCGCGCCCCCTTACCCAGCCGTGTAGCACCGCCGCAGCGCATGTGACGGGCGGATCAAACACCCCGAACCAGAGCAATGGACCCGGGTGGGAAGGCATCAGGGGCGCCAGCCGGGGCTCCAGGGCGTACCCCGCTTCGTAGGAGATATACCCCGCAACAAAATTACCGGCCCGGCGGGCGGATTCCAGAGCATCGAGGGCCGGAGCCACCTCTTCCAGCGCGCCGGCACGGATGATCGCACGGGCGGAACCGAAAACGGTCAAGCGTCCAGCGGTCACATCATCAAAGATCAACGTCGGGCGTTCGGTCACGTCAAAATCCGGGCGGCAGCGGAATAATCTGCAACATTCCGTTGCGGAAGCCGCAACCACCATCTTGAATGACGAAGGGTACACCCCACATTGTAACCAGGCGGTGCCACTTCTTGGGCCGCCTCCATCCGAAGCCGCTTAAGGAGGGCTTTGCCATGAACCGTACGGTCTATTTCAACAGCCCGTTTCTGTTAGGCTTTGAGCGGCTGGAACAGCTTCTCGAGCGCACCGCGAAAAGCGGTGTCGACGGGTATCCGCCGTATAACATTGAACAATCCAACGACGACAAGCTCCGCATCACGCTCGCGGTGGCGGGTTTTAACCGCGACGAATTGAACGTGACCGTGGAAGATCGTCAACTTGTCATCCGGGGGAAACAATGCGATTCCGCCGATCGCAATTTCTTGCACCGGGGCATTGCCGCCAGACAGTTTCAACGGGCGTTTGTATTGGCGGAAGGCATCGAGGTAACTGGCGCTAGCCTGGAGAACGGGCTACTCAGCATCGATCTCGAGCGCCCTAAGAGCGCCGCGATTGTGCGTACAATTGAAATTGAGGCGGGACATCCGGAGGGACCGAACCCGAAGGCCGAAAGGACACTGCCATGAACGAGATCGACATCGAATTCACCCCGGAAGAGATTCGGGTTGCCTACATTAAGCCGACTGGCACCGCCGAAGCTCATCGCCTCGGTCTCATCCCGCCAGGAATTGAATTACCGCCCGGCGGCAAACTCTATGTGCTGCATGCCGAAGACGGCAGCGTGATCGGCGTCACCGACGATTACGACACGGCCTATGGCGCCGCGGTACAGAACGAATTCACGCCGGTCTCGCTGCACTAATTACCCGAGCCGGAATTAAGCGAAAGCCGGAGGGCCCCTCTCCCCTCCGGCTTTTCGTTTGTCCGGTAAAATCTGTGGTCTTCAGATTTACCAAGACTGTCATCTCCGGCCGACCATCCACAGCGCATCGCGCGGCGGATGGGAGGGGAAGGGGATCCAGGTAGCTACAGCAAGACAATAGCGACGACCGAGCAAGAACTGCGCACCACTTTCGGCATGGTGCAGGTGTCCGCACCTGGGTCCCCTTCCCTCCCCGTCTTCGCTGCGCGTCGCCGGGGATGACAGAATTTCGTGAACGCGAAAACACCCCTCTCTACGCGCTGAGATAATCCGCGCTCTTGTTTGGTCGTGCGCTTTGGGTTCTTTTACAGATGAACGAGGACCGCATGATCGACAACCCGACCTGGACCCAGCACTACGACGTCAACACCATGGTTCTCGACCACCAGAAGCGCATTAGTCTGGTTGGGGTGTTGAACCTGTTGCAGGACACCGCCTGGATCCATGCCGATCATCTCGGCTGGGGTTACGAAGCTCTCGTCGAGAAAGGCACCATTTGGGTACTGGCGCGCCAGAAGCTGGTGCTGCGCGAATGGCCGGTGTGGCAGGACAAGGTGACGATCAACACCTGGCCGCGGCGCAGCGGTGCCATCATGGCACTGCGCGAATTCGAGATTCTGGTCGGCGACCGGCGCGTCGGCGAGTGCTCGACAAGCTGGCTGGTGCTCGACTGGACCACGCGCAAAGTCCAGAAACTCGACCGCATCATGGCCGGCATCCCGGCGCGCGACGACGGCGTGCTCGACATCACCGCCGAACGCATTCCGCCGCGCAGCGATTTGGCCGAGGTCGCGCGCTTCGAAGTGCGCAACAGCGATCTCGACGTCAACGGCCACGTCAACAACACCCGCTACGCCCAATGGGTGACCGACACCATGACGACCGACGAACTGGCGCGCTATGCCATCGACGAATACGACGTGAACTTCCTCGCCGAAACCGGCGTCGGCGATACAGTGATCATCGAAAGCGAAGCCGGAACGCCGGACGCGGGCGGCGCGCTGGCCCGCCAATACCAAGGCCGCAAGACGAACGAACTAAAGCCGGTGTTTACAGCGCGGCTGAAACTCAGGCCGCGATAGAGCGCGCTCAGTACTGCGTCGCCGGCGTGACGTGGAGCTGCTTTTCTTTGTAGCTGATATAGAGGTGCAGGCGGCGCAAGACGCCCATACCGATGATCATCTGCAGGTCGGAGGCGTGATGCCCCATGACCGCGCTTTCCTCATCGGGAACGAGCGCGATCGCAGGGTTGTTGACATTGACCTCGCCGAAAGACAGCGTTTTGAAGGGATAATGGCGCGACTTCCGGAGCTTGTCCTGGTCAAGATCGAACGCGCCGGACGCCTTTTCCAGACTCATCACCGTGTCGGCCGCACCAGTGTCGAGCGCGGCCTGGACCTCCTGACCGTCGAGCTGAACCTTGATCATGATGTGGTTCTGCTCGATTTCGAACGGCACCACGCCGTAAATGCCTTTGCTCCAATACATGACCTTACCCGGACAGTGATCGGGCGAGAACAGGCTTAACTTGGCGTTGGCAAAATCGAAATCGAGATCGAAGAAATAAAGGAAATCCCCGCCCAAGAGACCGTCGGCATTGAAATCGCCGGGCTCAACGAACAGGGTAAAGTTCTTGCCCTTCATCCGTCCGATAGCGAACTCCGCGATGTCGACAACTTTGACGTCGATGCGGCCGCCGAAGCCTCGCATGTAAGCACCATTCGCCGCGCGGCGGGTGGCGAGCTTCAATTCCGCAACGACAGGCGCCGAGATCAATGAGTCCTCGGCCCCGGTATCAACCAGCATGTGCTTTTCCACGCCGTTAATACCCACCGGCACCGTGATGCGGCCGGTGTCGTCCATGTTCATGTCGAGTAGCGCTTTGCGCATGAGATT
>JAATGK010000111.1 GCA_015654715.1 Alphaproteobacteria bacterium | reverse complement strand
TGGGCGATTGCCGCGGCGGCCTTGCGGCGCGGATACAATGTGCTGGCGTTCGATGGCCCCGGCCAAGGTGCCGCCTTGCGCGTGGATGGCCTGACGTTCCGCCCCGACTGGGAAGCGGTGCTGGCGCCGGTGCTTGATTATGCCGTGACGCGACCGGAAGTCTCCGCCGACAAGATCGTTTTGTTCGGCTACAGCCTTGGGGCGTTGCTGGTATCACGGGCCGCGGCGTTCGACAAACGCCCGGCCGCATTACTTCTCGATGACGGCATGTTTGATTTCTTCCATGCCAATTCTGCCTTGATGCCGCCGTTCCTGGTGGACTGGATTTGCAACGAACGCGATGACGTCTTCATTCCCATCGCCCAAATGCTGATGAAAAAGAACACGGGCATCCGCTGGGCGCTGCAGAATGGCGTATGGACTTTCGGGGCCGCCTCGGTGGCGGACTATTTGAGAAAAACCTTGGCCTATACCATGGAAGGCATCGCCGGCCGGATCGATTGCCCGACCCTGATTTTGGAAGCTGAAGAGGACCACTTCCTCCAGGGTCAAGCACAAAAGGTCGCCGCCGCGCTGAAGTGTCCGAAGCAATTGATTTCCTTGCGGACCGCTGAAGGAGCGGGGGAGCACTGTCACATGGGGGCCATGCGGCTCCTGCATCAAACGATGTTCGATTGGCTGGACGAAACGCTCGCCTGAAAATCCCACGCAGACTCGACTTTCCGTTCTTGCACAGCGAACAATGACATTTCCGGAGTTTCCATGACGACGCAAACACAACTCTTGTTCACCCCCACAAGCGTTGCGAAACTTGCCCTCCCCCACCGCATCGTCATGGCCCCCATGACCCGTTCTCGCGCCACCCAGCCCGGCGACATTCCGAGCGTGATGAACGCCCGCTACTATGCCCAGCGCGCGTCGGCAGCCCTGATCGTGATGGAAGCGACCCAGATATCTCAGCAAGGAAAGGGCTATTCGTTTACGCCCGGCATTTACAGCAGCGAGCAAATCGCCGGATGGCGCTTGGTTACGGAAGCGGTTCATGCCGCGGGCGGCCGGATATTCCTGCAATTATGGCATGTCGGCCGCATGTCGCACCCCGACTTTCACGATAGCGCGTTGCCTGTTGCCCCCTCCGCGGTTCCCTTCGATGGCAAAATCTGGAAAGCGGACTCAATCACCGGGCACGGCGAGATGGTCCCTTGCCCCACGCCCCGCGCGCTATTGCGGGATGAAATTGAAGCCATCGTCGCCGATTACCGCAAGGGTGCGCGCAACGCCATAACGGCGGGCTTCGACGGTGTCGAGGTTCGCGGCGCCAACGGCTATCTTGTCGACCAGTTCCTCCGCACGACCTCCAACATCCGCACCGACGAATACGGGATTGGCACCACAACCGGAAACCAGCAAGGCGCACAGCAACACGGCCGTGCGCGCGCCATGTTTTAAGGGCCGTCGGAGCGTGGCTCGTCACCGCGCTCTCTTTTTACGGGCTTGGTTTGGTGGGGCGGTGCGGCACACCGATTCGGGGGCTGTGACGAACCGAGCAACCGGCGACCGCCCCACCAAGGCGAGAAAATCAAAAAATGGTCTTAGCCGAGCGCGCTCATCTTATTGCGCACCGACTTGCGGCAGCGCTTTGATTTCCTTGGCGCTGAGCGAGGCGGTGTAACCGCCGCCATCCTTCGGTGATAACGAGCTGACCGGAAACTGGACGCTCTTACCGCCCATACCGAGATATTTTCCGATACTGACGACGGCCACCTGCTGACCTTGGGCATCGGTCGCCATCGACGAGACGGTGCCAATTTGGCGGCCGGACCTGCTGTAGATGGTCTGACCCGAGAGATCGGCGGTCTGCGGTGCGGAACTTTGGCTAGGCGCCGTCTGGTCAGGCGCTGTCTGGCTGGGCGCGGTCATCTGCTGATCCTGCGCCGGGGTCATCGTCGCGGGAGATGTGTCTTGGGCGAAGATCGGACCGGCGAAAATTGCGGCCAATGTGACGGCGGTAATCGTCAAGGGGAACTTCTTCATGGGGACCTCTTGGAGGCGAATTACGGGTTGGTGCCCACCAGCAGCGCGATTTTGCGTCACAGCTACACTAACGATTGAGCACTTGCGTGGTTGTGACTATTGGAGGACAAAAAGAGACATATTTGTTACTTCCTTTTTTGTCTCTGGTCTGGTCGCACATGAAGTGGCTATGGGTCGGCATTCTCGCGTTCGCAGTGTTTCCGCTGCTATGGCCGGTCGCCTATGCCGCCGACGACTTCCGCCTTCTCCAACTGAAGGGACGAGAGGTTAAGTGGGGCGCCCCCACACCCGGAACGGGCGCTTCTTTGACCTATGCCGTCATCACGGCAAAGACGAGCATCGCTGGCGTCGAAAACTGCCAAGCGCTTACCAGTGTCATCCCGTTACTGACGCAGTCCGCTCTCAGCCGTTCCGATTTTGATCAGGAACTTTCCGCCGCATTCGGAATTTGGGAAAAATCCGCCAATCTCCATTTCACGCCGGTCCGGGATGCCGCGAAAGCCGACCTCGTTATCGGCGCCGAAGCGGTCGACGATGGCGTGGGCTATGCCGATGTGACGTCCGCATCGTTACCGGGGCGGTCATTTGACCGGCTTACGAAAGGGATTGTCTGCCTGAATCCCGATCTGCACTGGCACGTCGAAGCAGCGCAAAACGCGGGATCCGGCAAGAAAAGCCAAAAGAGCTACCGGCTGCGCATCGTGCTCGCGCATGAAATCGGCCATGTGTTGGGGTTGGACCATCCCAGCCCGCATGGGGAGCTGATGTCGTTCGAATACGATAACGCCATGAATGGACTTCAGCCCGGCGACGTTTCCGGCATTACTGAACTTTACGGAACGCCCAAAATGGCCGGAACAGTCGGCGCCGTCGCCCTGAGCGCCTTGAACCGCTAGGCATGCCGCGGCGCCGAACCTTTCGGTTATCACGATTTCCACCGGGTGAGGACACGGCAACAAAAAAGCGGACTGCACCATGGCAGCCCGCCTTTCTTACAAATCTGATGTCGTGCTTAGCGTGAAGCAATCACGATGAGAAGCGGATGATCTGCGAGCTGGATAGCGACGCTGCGGGCGCCCGTCATCGTGCCGCTGAGCGGCTGGGCGCCGGCCACAGGATCGTAGATCGTCACGGGACCGACGGCGCTATCAAAATTGACCGTAACAGTGGTCGGAGTAATCGCAATTGGCTGCTCCGTCTTGGCATTCCAGATCACCGGCTCATTCCACACGGCTAGAATTTGAGTGCCATCGTCCTTGGCGATGCGCAAAACCTTGGCCGTGCTCGGCAGATTGGCAGCGGTATAAGGAAAGTTCGGCAAAGGCGATGCTCGGCGCGCTACCGTCGCATCATTGATCAGGGTGACAAAGTTGGCGAGCGCGGTGGCCGCCGGCTTCGGCGTGTGATCGCTGTAGAAAAGGCCGAAGTGCCATTGGCTTCCGACCTTAGCCGATGAACCTTCATCCAACATTTCGTAGAGAAAGACCTTGGCGACGCCGAGCCAGAAAGCATCCAGCACGGAATTGAGCGTCAACGTCGCCTGGGTTGCCACATCCACACCGCCAGCTCCGCCGAGTTGGGTGTGATAGCCCGTCTCCGTGAAGACCACCGGTTTTCCCGGATAAATGCCGCTCCAGGAATTGTAGGACTTCTGCAGCGTGGCGAAAGGCTGGGCGCCATAACGGGCATAGGGATGACTGTTGGCAAAATCCAATTTGGCGGGATCGGCGCGAGAATCACTCAAGGAATAAACCGGCGTTGCCGAAAGAACCGCGCTCGTCTTCACCGCACCATACAGCGCACCCTGATAGGCGGCGCCACCGGCTTGACCCGTAAGCCCGTTATAGGTGATCGGCTGATTGGAAATTTCGTTCGGCCCTTCGATGGCGAGTGCGGAGCCAGGATGGGCCGTGGCAAAACTTTCGACGCGCGCGATCCCATCGGGGATCGTGTACTCGAAAATGAAGTCAAAGCGATTGCCAGCGTCGGCCACGGTGCCGAAACGGTTCTGTTCGGTACTCGAGATGCCGAGCTGAAGGTCGCGCGCGTTTTTTATGCCGAGGAATTTGAGATCGGCGGCTGTTTTGTTGGCGTCCCAATAGCCGCTCCACTGATAGGGGATGTGAGTATTGACGCCAAGCCCGTCCACCAGATCTTTGGCGCGGATCACACCCACCGATGCGGCCGCGTTTTGGGCCAGGAGAATCGCCAATGCACCACCGTAAACGGCCATCCAAAACCGGCGTGATTGCCAACTTCCCATAGGTTTTCTCCTTGCCGGCCGGCGCGGGACGGTTTCCATCCCCGCTTAATCGCCGGTCCGACCGGGATAAGCGGCTATGGCACTTGCGAGCGGCTTGCGCGCTTCTACGCCACGGGGCACACGGAGATTCGCGACGGCCACTCCGGAAAGAACGCCGAAGAAGAGCCCGGGATCGGGCCCAGCCGCAGACGCCATCGACGGAATGATGGCGATGACGGCAGCCCAGCCGAAGGCGGCGCAGATGTTGTCGTCGTTGCGGCGCAGTTTTTGCCAACGGCGGTCGAACGGCCGCGCCAGGACCAACAACTGCGCCGCAAACGCGAGCAGGCCGACGACGCCCATCGATCCCGCAATTGCCGAAATGAGACTGGAGGAGCGAAAACTGCCGGGGCCGATACCAAGCCCATGCGACTGCCAAAAAGCGCTATAGCCTTGGCGCATCCAAAACAGCCGCTGCTGGCCCGACTCCGACGACGCCTTGTGCAGCGTCATCTGTTTGAGCACATCGACAAGCCGGTCGCCGAGATGCGGCATGAAGACCGACAAACCCAATGCCAATGACAGTGCGACAAGCCCGAGGAAACAGAAGATCACGATCTTCGACGCCGGAATGCGCGTCGGCGTAAACAACAGGCGTAACCCGATGACGATGGTATACCCTGCCAATGCCACATAGGCGGTGGAGGCTGTGGTGCAGATCAACATCACCGCCAAAGCGAGCGCCGCTGTTCCGGCCGCGCGCCCGCGTATGTTGCGCAACCACAATTCGGCATTGATGGCGAAGAGCGCAAAGCCATAACTTGCATAGCTTGATGGCTCCGGCTGAACGCCGTTGATACGCCTGAAACCCGCCACGCTCTGATCCAGTTGGGCGTAATTGCCATTGCGGAAGATGTCGAGAAGATGGGGATTAAACGCCGAAACCAATCCGAAAAGAACATGACACCACGCGAGCGCGATCACCGTCTTGATCAGAACCTCATGCTTGGCTTCGGCACGCAATACAACGACAGTGCAGATGGCTGCCAGCACACCGCCCAACAGATAGACGGCCGTCGTCACATTTTGCGAACTGGGTGCCAGCGGCACCACGCCGAATAATCCCGCTGCAGGCCCAAGCGGGCGCATCGGCGCGACGGCCATCGTGTGCGCGAAGACCCGCGGCAGCAGCAGCGCCGCGACAACCCCATAAAGACCGAAGAAGACGAGGATGATATTTTTGCGCGCCGCCTCCGCCAGATTGGCCGCTGTCCCAACGCGTGACAGCGCCACATTCAGAGCAAGAAAGCCAAGGGCAAAATGGGCCGGAGGAATCGACGAGCCGCCGAGTGCCGGCAAATTGGCAGCCGCGGCACCGCCGAACAGCGAACACACCATCACCAGAACCAGCATTGCGGTGAGCGAACGCCGGACCATGATAATGATCGCTGCAGCGGCGATGATCGCACCAAAATAGGTTGGGATCATAGAGTGACCCGGGCTCTAAATGTGGTTCTTGCGCAATCAGGCGACGCGGCGAGACGGATCATACAATTCGATTTGTCCGCCCTTCTGCCGCTCGTAATAATGGCCATACCGAAAGGCGGCGAGCGTATGATGATCGGCCCGAGCTAGAACGGTCCCGGCCACATCGGTTTCGATCAAAGCGAGAGCCTTGATGCAGGCTTCGGCCATTCGGCGCGGGGTTTTGCGCCATCGCGTCACCATCAACACCGTATCGGCCTGCCGCACGATGGCACGGGCATCCGATACCAGCAGAATGGGGCTGGTATCGAGAATAACGAAATCGAAGCGGTCGCAAAGCTGCAGCAAAACCTGCTCCATTGCGATGGAATCGAGCAAGTCAATGGCCGAGTCTGAATATGAACCGGCCGGCAATATCTGAGCGCCGGATTTCTGATCGTGCTGCAACACCTCGTCGAGCCGCACTCTGCCCTGCAACACATCGACGAGTCCGAGCTTCGGTTTGATACCGAGGACGGTATCGACGCCATGGCTGACGAGATCGCAATCGACCAATACGGTGCGTGAACCGGCCATGGCGGAAATCCGGGCCAAGCATATTGCCGTTGTGGTTTTTCCCTCGCCCGGAACGGCCGACGTGAGCGCCACTACTTTTGCCTGAGCGCCGCGATGGTGCAGCAGCGATGCCCGGATAGCGCGGAAGGACTCGGCAAAGGCCGAGCGGGGATGCTCGGCGACATAGTCCACGGGAGAATCCGCAGCATTCCGCCGGTCGAGCATAGCGCTCAAGGTCGGCACCACACCAATGAGAGGATAGCCCAATCCCCGTTCGACCTCGTCCTCGCTCGCGTATCCGCCGTCGATCGCTTCGGCGATGGCGACAGCGATGATGCCAAGGAGCAATGCCAGAACACACCCAAGCGCAAGATCAAGGACAATTCGCGGTTCGCTTTTGCCGGTCGGGATCATGGCCGGAGAAACGACACGGGCATCGGGCGGCTCCATGCCCTGCACCGCCGCGGACTGTTTCATGCGCTCCAGAAAAGCTTGGTAGAGAGTGGCCGAGGACTGCGCATTGAGAGACATCACGCTGGCGCGGGCACCGGCGAGGTTGTTGTTCACCAACACCCCCCTGGTACGGGCGATGGACGATTCCAACGAAGAAACACGGTCTTGGGCGACGCGGACCTGCGACACCAGATTCGACACAATCCGCTGCACTTCTTCATGAATTTGTCCGTCGATCGCGGCAAGTTCGCGCTTGGCCTGCAAAAGATCGGGATGACGATTGCCATAGCGGCCTTGCATGTCGGCTACTTTCTGACTCACCAAGCCGCGCTGCGTGCGCAGCGATTGCACCACAGCCGAGTTCAAGGCCTCCCCCAAATCCTCACCATTCGAACCGCGCGCTAACTGGCTCTTTGCCGTCGCCAGACGCGCCTCGTCAGCGGCTAAATCGGCGCGGGCCAATTGCAGCTGTTGGTCAAGCTGCGAAAGTTCCTGCTGGGTCAACGTTTCGCTGCCGCCGACATCGGTCAGCTTGTTCTCGGCCTTGTAGGCCTCAAGTTCCGTCGACGCTTTTTGAGCATCTTTCTGCAACGAGGCGAGACGGTCGTTTAGCCAGCCGGTAATCTTTTTGACGGTGCCAAGCTTGGCGTCGATCGTGTCCTGCAAATAGGCATTGGCAAAGGCATTGGCGATCTTGGCCGCCTTGGCCGGATCCTTGGCGGTGAACGCGACATCGATCATCGCGGTGGTACCGAGGCGCTCCACATCAAGTCCGCCCTTCACGGCATCGATCGTGATTTGCAGGTTTCGATCCGCATCCGACGGCGCCGGGTCGCTCCGCAAAGTGACAAAACGCCAAAGCGACGACAACAGCCCCGGCTTCCCTCTTGGCGCGAATTCCGGATCCTGTTCCAGGTGCAAGTCACGCACCACACGCTGGGCAATCGCCCGCGAGGTGATGACTGCGCTCTCGGTATCGACGACCGTGGAGATATCGGGATTGCCGGTGACGAAGGTGTCGTCCTTCATGACTTGCTGCTTTTGCTGATCGATGAGGACGCTGGCATGAGCCGTGTAACGAGGTGCCTGGCTGACGATCAGACCAACGCTCACGGCAAGAACCGCCGCCGCCACACCGAGGAAGATGGCGATGTGGCGCCGAAAAACAGCAAGAATCCGGCCAAAGTCGATAGCGGCGGCTTCGCTGCCGCGCGGCGCTGGAACCAGAGCGTTCACGACACACCTCACATAGTTTTCGATAAGCCCTAGAGCTGCAAGTTCAGCGACAGCGTGATGCGGTTTGCGTCGAAATCCGCAAACCTTTGGGCACCGGACGACGCGCGCGCCTCATGATCGAAGTCGAGCGCCAGATTCATCTGGTTGCTGATGAGATATTTTGCACCGAAACCGGCCCGCCATACGTCATCATTACGATCCACGCCTTGATAGGCGGCATGGGAGTAGTCCAAATGCGCATCGAGGATCACATTGTGCCGCAGCTCGTGATCGATCAGAAGGCTGCCGCCGGTATCCAGATATCCCGCCGAAAGCTGCAGCGCCGATTCCCGCACCGTGCGGTCGAAGCGCAACGTCACCGAGGTGATCCGGGTGGGATACCACGACAGCGCGGCATGGGCCGCCAACTCGCTGAGATTCTGCCCGGCGATATGGGGATAATCGGCCTGTAAATAGCCGATGGAGACATCACCCTCGATAACCTCGGTGGCGTGCAAATGAACTCCGCCGGTGATTTCGAAGCCGTCCGCCTTGCGATTGAACTGGGTGAGCGGCGGCTTTTCGTCATAGCCCGTATCGGACCACTGCCCTGCGATAAAAAGCGAGGTGTCCGGGCTGACGCCGTAATCGGCTCGCAGCGTTTCGGTGGTGACGTCGTAATTGAGAAATTTCTCGAAGATCGCGTTGCCCGCACGGTCGATGCCGTTCTGGTAGGCGAAACGTTGCCAATCGAATCGCGCAGCCAGCCGCCACTCGCCGAAATCGTGGGCGGCGGTGACATTGGCCGCACCGGCGTTATATTCTATCGGATGCAACGCCTCCAACGGCGACAGCTCCGATTGCCGGGATAATGCACTGTGCGAGAACTCAAGGCCTCCGCGCAACTCCGTACCCGTCAGGACGGTCAAGATCCCATGTGCGCCGCCGCCATATTCATCGGTGTTTTCCGAGATCGCGTCGGCATAGCGGCTGATCCGGCCATAGGTCTCAAGCGCGAGACCGTCGCCGTCACCATCCGCGGTGATCGAAGAAAGCGAAAGCCGCGGCTCAAGGCGGAAAACCCAGTCATCGAGCGGATTGGATGCGGTCGCTAGGACGTTGTCATTGAATTCGCTCGAAAGCCCGAGAAGAGGGCGGAAGACGAATGCGCCAATGGGAATACCCTGGGCATCGTATTCCGGCCGTGGCCGGTCCGCGACGCCGACATTATCCTGGGCCAACGCCAGCGGCATCGGCCCTCCCAGAACAACAATGGTTAGCAGGACCTTGACGGCCGCCGACCTTAACATCCCCGCACATGCACCCCTGTGGCATGCAAGGCGCTGACCCTCCGCCCAGCATGCATTTTGCGTTTATGAACGTACCATCTAACATTGCGTGTCGCCAAGTATCAAAACCAACGTTCGTCGATGTGAATCGTATCGCCGGGTGAAACGGGTGTGTTGGCCTTAAGCTCGTAGCCTTTTTCGTCGTCCTCGCCCGCGTGCCGGATGTAGACCTTTCCCTTACGGGCGCGATAAGTAAACCCGCCGGCGATGGCAACGGCGTTGTAGACGGTCAGCCCCGGCGTGTAGGCATATTGACCCGGCGTTTTCACCTCGCCGAGAATATAAAACGGCCGCGCCGAAAGAACCTGAACGCTGATTTTGGGATCGTCAAGATAACCCTTACGGTAGGACGTCTGCAGTGCACTCTGGAACTGTGAAACGGTGAGACCGGACGCTCGAACGTTCCCGACGAGCGGCAAGGACACCATGCCGTTGCCGGATACCACGTATTCCGGCTGCCCATTCAGACCGTCTTCGCCATAGAACAGAATGCGAAGATGATCGGAAGGTCCGAGCACAAAATCGTTCTGATCCGGCGACATTTCATTGGAGACTGGCGCAATGGCATTGGCCGCTCGCGCATTGGCTTCTTTGGTATCGCCAGCGTTGGCCGCAAACGTCAGTGCAGAAAGCAGGATGACCATCAGGGCTATCGCCCCTCTGTCACGACAGAGGTTGATCCTGGTTATCATTGCGGTGAACATGACCCTGCTCCTTTCTCACCATTTGTCGTGACACTGCTGCTTTTCACGCGCGCGGCAGCCCGTAACGACGTACGGCCCGCGAGCCTATCCGCGTTGGCTAAGTAGCCTTCGTAACGGCCAAGTGCGACGTTAACCAAATACTGGGCTCTGCGAAAGTTGAAGCACACCGAGGCAAAAGCAGCGCGGATCAAGGGACGCGCAATCCAATAGACGGCATGCAAGACCGTGTGATGCGACTTACGCAGCACGTATCCCATTCCTCGGCCATAGGCTCGCCCCTTGCGCACCATGGCGTCATCCGGTGAGGCAGTGTTCAGTTCGGGGTGATGGCCGACAAGAGCGGGATCATAGAACATTTTCACGGCGTGTTCGGCGGCGCGCAACGTCAATTCCGGACCCTCACAAGCCTGCCAGGGCGTGCTCGCGCCCACACCCACCGCCTCGTCATAACCGCCCAGACTTTCGAAGACACTACGCCGGATGAAAAACATCCACTCGATCTGGCAGGTCCATACCTTGCCGCGGCCAAAGAACTGCGCGACCTTCTCGAAGCGGCCATTGATGCTGCGCCCGGTTTCGTCGGCCGCCCGCCCGCAAACGATGGCGGCGCTCGTGGCGGCAAAGACGGCTGCCGCGTGCTGCATCAAATCGGACGGGTACCAGCAATCGTCGTCGGGAAAGAGGAGAATATCGCCCTTCGCCACGCTCGCGCCGGCATTGCGCCCGCGGCTTATGCCTCGCAGATGCGGGGCTCTCATATGAATAAGCGGAAAACTCCAATGCTCCAGTATGGGCTTGAGACGATCATCGTCATTTTGATCGACGACGATCACTTCGAAGCTATTCAGCGTTTGTCGTTCCAAACTTTCGAACAACACGCGCAACTCATCGGTCCGTCCCAACGTCGACACGACAAGGCTGAACTGCGGATAAAGCATTGCTGTTTCCCAAACTGCGGAACCGTAGAGATATTCGTCTTATGAAAGATTCAAAACGCGCATCGGATGGCAACGTCCTGACAGCGCATCGCGGATCGCCAGAACATTGCCAAGCAGACGTCCACGGTAATCGAATAGCGGGTGGCGGCGAAGGCTTCGCAAGACGTTGGCCACGAGGGCTCGTCCCATAAAGCGTATGGCACGCGTCTTTTTCATATTGCCGCGTCCCGCAATATGAAGCGGATTGGCGATCTGGGAATAGCCGAAACGCACCCCAGAGGTTCGTCCTCCTTTGGTTGCCAGATGAACGCCTCGCAATTCGGATATGAGGACTGTGCGGCCGAATTGGCGCGCCTGACCGGCATAATCGCAATCCTCCTGCCAGCCATAAAGCGGCAGGTCCGAGTCGAAGGCGCAACGAAGAACGACGTCGTCGATGAAGGCCATGTTGCAGCCATAGACGCTATCGACGTCGGCACCGGAAGGCCTATCCGACCAATGCGGCAGTGGTGCCAAAGCGCCGGAAAGATAGCGCTTGGCATCGGTCTCGGAAATCGCCGCTCCTTTTATCCCATCGGCCAAGACGCGGCCGGTGATGCCGGCAATCGCCGCATTGCCCGAAAAGGCAGCAGCGCAAAGCTCCAGCCAATCAAATGCAGGACGGAAATCGTCATCGAAAAAGACAACGAAGGACTGGTGCCCACCAAGGGCGGGATGCATCCGGCGCAGGATCGAAAGCCCCTCGTTGCGCTGATTGGTGCAACCTGCCGAAGCGCTCAAATTTACCGCGGCAACACCCGCGACCACCAATGGATGGCGTTCCAGCCCTTCGATGTCTGAGCGCTCGGTCCCGACCACGATGACGGTGCGGGGGTCCATAGTCTGCGCAGCCAAATAATCGAGGAGAATGTAAGTCTCTTTGGGGCGACCTTTGGTGACGATAATGACATCGGCGTTCATCTGCCCACCTCCGCTTGCGGTACTTTGAAAATCCTTGCGCCAAGGCCGATGGCAAATCTCTCGACGCCGTCCGGCTCGCCCGCGCCGCGCCAAAGCGCCCAATGGCTGACGCCGTAGGCGGTAAAGCCCAAGACGCCATAGGCTGCGAGTTGAGCGAAGCCCCAAAGTCCGGTCAGTTGGACGGGCGCATAGTGCAGTGCCGCCTCGACCACGACCACCATGACAACGACACCCGCGAGGCTGCGCCAGACATTGGCAATCTGGCTCCAAACCGGCACTGCCAACAGCCGTTCGGTTATCTTGAGGTTGATGACAATGCCGACGAGACAGGTCGCCGCGCGTGCCACGATGGCGCCGGTCAGGCCATACAGCATCGCTCCTGCCACCACCGCCGGAATAGTGATCGCCAAACTCACCAGATTGCGGAAGAAAAGGGTTTTGGTTTCGCCCAATGCCATAGCTAAGGCTTCCGCCGGCACCACCATCATTTGCAGAGACATGATCGGGCCAAGCACGGCAAGAACGGGCGCCGCCGGCAGCCATTTTTGCCCCAGTACGAGGGCGACAACAGGTCCGGCCACGATCGCCAGCCCGCATCCAATCGGCGCCATCATCGCCATCAAGACGCTTTGGCCTTTGGCATAAGCGGCCCGCATGCGCGCCTTGTCGTCCCTGATGTGAACAAAGCCGGAGAACAGGCTCGGAATGGTCATGCCGGCAAAGGACCAAGTAGAGGCTTGGGCGATCTGCATCCCGACGGTGTAGTAGCCGAGGGCAATCGTGCCGAGCACGCCGGCGACGAAGAAACGGTCGCCCTGCCCGTAGAGCGTCAAGGCCATGGAGCTTAGAGTCGACCACCCGGCAAAATGCACAAGACTGCGCGCGCGTTTGAGCGACAAACGGGGGCGATAGGGCGCGGCGAAATTGGAAGCGACCGCGACGATGACCGAGCCTATCACCAAACCGATGACCAAAGCCCAATAGGAATGAGTCCACCAAGCCAGCGCTATGGTCACGAGAAATCCGGCGAATTTGCCCACGAACAAGACAACGGCATTGGGCGTATAGTTGACGTCTTTGGCGAAGGCCGCCATCAAAGGGCTCATCGCGCCTTCGGCCAGAGGACTGAGCGCCAGAACCGCCATGGCGGACGCGATGCGTGCGTCGCCGAACAGGGCGGCAAAGGGCCACGCCAGGACCAGCATAAGGACGGCCACCGCCACACCGCGGAGCAAGCTCAAGGTGAAGGCGGAATCGAGATCATCACGTTCCAGCCGCCCGCCATGCACCAAGGCGCTCGAAACCGGCAGATCGGTGCAGCTGCGAACGATGGTGAGCGTGGTGACGACAAGAGCGATAAGGCCGAAATCATTCGGCGTCAAAAAGCGCGCCACCACCAATCCGGACAACAGATCGGTAAACTTCGTCACCAGCCGGCTGCCGCCGAGGACCAGAGAGGCAAACGCGACCTTATGGGCTGTCATGGCAATTCCCCTGCCACGAAATTGCGCACAGGGGCATAATCGCGCCGAATTCTCTCAGCCTGGGTTTGCAGCCGGTCGACGGCGCGCGCCAGCGACAAATCCGGACTCAATATCGGCTCGACGCGCGTAATCTTGCGAAGGCTGGAGGCTGCAATCCGCACCAGCCCCCATTCTATCGCCTGGACCGCGCTCTTGATGCCCGGGCGCTGCAGATGACGCGAGGAGTTGTGCGGCGGCTGATAGGTGATGGATTGCGCCGCATCGATCTGCGCCGGACCGCGCCGGCTGGATAATACCCAGAAGGCTTCCCGGACCGACGATGGCAGCAGGCGGTGATGCATCAAGTCCAGGTCCAGCGCTTCGGCCCAATCGAACCATTTCCAGTGATGCGAGGGATGGAACGGCAGAACCGGTATCCAAGGCACCCGGAGCGCGTCGGCCACGATTGCTCCATGCATCGCTTCGGCGATCACGACGCGGCTGGCCTCGATATCCCGAAGGACGTCCGGCACCGGGTGACGCGGATCGATAAAGTGAATGCCTGCCAAGGTGCAGGCCCTCTCCCAATTGCCGCGCTGCACGCTTTCGAAGTGCGGCATGAAAGAGAACGCATGCTGCTTCTTCGGCTGCGGCTCGCGAAAGCAATGCATCAGCACAGCCGTATCGGCTGCGATTTTCTCTTTGCCGAGCCCGAGTGCGGCGGCAGTACGCGGGCCGCGCACGCCGTAGAGCTTCCAGTTTTGGTCCAGTGTCGGCGGTTTCGTATAGCCGCCAAAACCAGAACCGAAAACGATCTTCAAGCTGTCCTTGGGGTGATGATCGAACAGCACCGAACCGATGGCCAGCATCAAATGCGATGGATCGTCATCGAAAAAATTCGGGAAAATCCGCGGCATCAGCCACAAATTGAGTTCATCGCCAAAATTTGTGAACCCGTCGTTGCGATAGAAATAGAGTTTCATAGCGCCCTCACCTCAGCGGTCAGCGCCAAGATCCTCGCGAGCTGAGACTTCGCCTCAGCCACATAAAGCGGACGCCGGGTCAGTTGATGGCGAATATGATCGAGCACGGCTTTCAGCCGATAACGCCGGTTGCCCGGCGGTGCCGCAAACACCGCGCCGATCAAAACCGTTGCGGCGAGACCAATGGCAAATTGGGAGTGAGCGACGCCCCCGGCCCGATTTACTGCTTCATAAGCAATTTGAGACGGCCAACGCGTCGCGAACAGCGTTAGGCAGCGCTCGATGTCCGATTCATAAGCGCGACCACTAAAGCCGTTCTTAGCTTTCTCGACGCCAACCGGCCTGGTATGGCGGACGGTGACGGCATCCAGAATGGCATGTCTTTTAGGGTCCCCGTCCGAAAGACTGCACCAAACGAGATCAATACCGCTTTCGAGCCCGAGGGCAAAAATCGGCACAACGTCCGTCAATGCCTGCACCGTGAAGAAGGGGCACATCATTTCGATGCAATTGACAAAACGCACGGCAAAGACCGGGTTGTGGAGCGTGGCCGCGTAAGTGGCATAGCTGTTCCAAGACAGGCTTGGCTGCCACACCGCCAGTCCAAAGCGCTCGCCGAGTTCAAAACACCGCGTTAACGAGCTTGCATCAGTGTCAATGTCATCGTCGATGAGCGCGATGCGGTCGTAGTTCTGGATAAGATCGGACCGACGCTCGAACAGCGCGCGCCAGCCCGCCACTTTGGGACCTGGAATGTAAACTTCCGAAATGCCCGCATCGCATCGCGGCGACGGCTCACCGTCATAACGCGCCACGAGAAGGTCGAAATCACGTGCGCCCTGCAGCCAACGCGGGTGGAGACTGTTCGGTCCCGCACGGGTGATGACGAGGTTCCTGCTCATAACCGCACCACATCCTCGGGAGCAACGCGCCCGGTCGCAAGATAGAAGAGACCCAAGACATTCCCTTTCAGGCGGCCCGGCCGATCCACTGCGGCATCGCCCAATACCGCTCCCTTAACGTTGGCGAGCAGGTTGCGGAGCATCAGCCTGATCCCAAAGCTCGGCGGCATCGTGCCCTTCAGAATGAGGTAGGCAGGGTTGATCATTTGCGAGTAACCGAGCCTGGTGCCCTCCAAGCGCGAGCCCTGAAAACCGAGAGGGACACCGGCAAAGGAGCGCGGCGACACGACGCGGCCATAGCGCCGGATGCGGCGGGTGAAATCGATATCTTCCTGCCACACCTACATGGCCAAACGCTCGTCAAAACGGAGAGAGCGATCGGCAGACCAGCGCACCGCCATGTTGCAGCCATAGCCGCCGGTCGTCTCGCGCAAGGCAGGTTCCACCGGCTGCATCGTGCCATAGACCGCGAGCAGACGGTCGGCGGATTCAATACTTACAACATCGCCGCGTCCGCCATCGACCAGAACCCAACCCGTTGCGACCGCGACATCGCTGGCCTCGTTGAACACACGCTCGACCCCGGCGACAAAATCTACGGCCGGAATGAAGTCGTCATCGGCAAAGATCACTATATCGGGCGCCGCCGGTTCAAGCTGATCCAAGGCGCGGTTACGCTGGCGGCAGAGACCCGCCGCACCGGATACCACGATCATGGGAGGCTGGACCTTGCCGAAGGGAAGATCCAAGTCGGATGTCACCGAAAGAACGGCGGCGTCCAGCGGACGTGATTGCGCCATCCAGCGCGGTAGAACCACAGCAAGAAGTTCGGCGCGGGCGCGCGAGGCGATGGCGAGAGCGATCTTCATGCGGACAACCTCATCAAAACGGACATCAGTCGTTCTCCGGATCTGGCCCAAGTGAAGCCCTGTGCCCGGGCGCTGCCTTGAGCGATCTTCAAAGCCCGCAGTTCCGGCGTGGTCACAAGCTTTTGCACCTGTTCGACCCATGCTTGCGGATCGCTGACATCGGCGTAGAGCACGGCGTCGCGGCAGATTTCCGGGATTGCGCCGGCCGGCGATACGATTGCCGGGCAGCCGCACAACATCGCTTCCAGCGGCGTCAACCCGAATCCTTCCGTCCGCGAGGGATGAAGAAGACAAAGAGCTTGTTCGTAAAGGGCCCGCAACGCGCCGTCACTAATCCGGCCCACGAACACCGCCGATGCGGGCGGCGAAAGGCCTGCTGCGAGAATCTCTTCTTTTCCATGACCAACGACGACGAGTGTGGGCACCGGCGCCGGCATTCGTTTGAAGGCTTCGAAGACGGTGGCGATGTTCTTGTAAGCGAAGGTCGAACCGAACATCACCACATAGTCACGCGGAACAAGTTCGTGCGCCGCTAGAATGCTCACGTCGGCCGGACAATCGAGGATGTGATCAACCCCGTTGTAGATGATTTCGGTTCTTTTGCGATCAGCGACGCCGAACCCGGCCAGCATCTCGCGGGAAAACTCCGAAACCGTAAGAACGACGCGGCTGGACGAAGCAATCAGAGGGGTGAGCGCACGATAAGCCAAGGTGTAATAGAGGGGATAGGAATCGCCGACCAAATAGAATTGGGCGTCGTGCATCATGGTAACCTTGGCGCCGTGCACCACTGGCGAAAGATTGGCGAGATTGACCAGCACGCCATTGCGCGCGGCAAACGGCAACAGAGTCTGTTCCCATAACTTTGTGTGTCCCCAACGCTGTCCAATCACGCGGAAGGCCGATACGTCGGCGCGATGACGAAACCGGTCCGGCACCAGAAGGCGCAAATCCCAATCGTGACCGCCCCATCCCTGCGCCGCCAGCCGGTCCACTTCGCGGATCAACCTGTCGGCAACCCGGTGAACCCCGCAGAGCAGATCACCGCAGTAGAATTTTCCGTTGAAATATATCGGGCGGGCGGGACGTCTCAGCTGGCGAGCGCTGCGGCCGGCTCCCATGTCCCCCCATTCACTGTCTTCGTCACGAGCGCGGAGAACTTCCTGTCGAAGACTTCCGGCCGGTATTGCTGGACGTGGTTGATCGCTTTGCGGGGATCGAAATGTGCTTTCCATTTCAAGAATAACTCCACGGCCTCAACGAGCGCATCTTCACTGCGTTCGTCAAAAAGCAATCCCGTTTCACCGTCAATGATGGTCTCCATCGCCCCGCCAGCCGCATACGCAATGACCGGTCGGCCGCTCGCCTGCGCTTCGACCGGAACAATTCCGAAATCTTCGGTCGCCGTGAAAATCAGGGCCTGGGCATTGGCATAGGCCTGGCGCAATTCATTCAGCGGCAGCGATGAAATGAAGCTGATATTGGGCGCCGCCATGCGCTTCAGCTTTTTCTCTTCAGAACCGTGGCCGATCACCAAAAGCGGGAGCTTCAGTTTGTTGAAAGCGCGGATCGCGACCGCACATTCCTTGTAGGGAACAAGTTGCCCGACCCAGAGAAAGTACGGCTCCGGCTTTGGCGTCGAGCGGAACAGATCGACGTCCACGGGAGGATGCACCACGTCGGCGTACCGCCTGTAATATTTGTTGATGCGCTGGGCCACAAAGTGCGAATTGCCGACGAAGGCATCGACACGCGCCGAAGATGCGATGTCCCAGGTGCGGAGCTGGTGCGCCAAGAACGGCATCGACAGCCGCACGCCAAGTCCGCTGGCTTGCTTGTAGCAATAATACTGATCCCAAATGTAACGCATCGGCGAATGGCAATAGCAGACGTGTGCCGCATCCGGTCTCGGGATGATGCCTTTTGCCGGTCCGGCCTCGGACGAAATGACGAGGTCGTAATCCTCCAAATTCAACTCCTCCAACGCCAAAGGCATCAGCGGCAGATATTTCTGATACATACGGTTGGCGAACGGCAGGCTCTGAATGAAGCTGGTTTTGATGTTGCGCGCCCGCAAAAGCGACGATACGCCTTGCGGGTCATAAACATGAGTGAAGATGTCCGCGCTCGGAAAAAGACGGCAGATGCGCTCAAGCACCCGTTCCCCGCCTCGCATGCCGACCAACCAGTAATGGATTATCGCTACTTTCATCTGCCTACCTCACGCTGCAGCAAGAACTTCATCCATTTTGCCGACTGCTTTGTCCCAAGAAAAAAGCGCCGCCTGCGTTATGCCGCGCCGGGATAGATCGGCCCGGAGTTCCTGACTGTCGGACAGACGTACCATTTGTGCGGCGAGGTCATTCGCATCTTCCGGATCGACATAGATCGCGGCCTCGCCGGCGGCCTCTGGCAGACTTGTGAGCGCACACGTCACGACCGGCGCACCGCACGCCATGGCTTCGACAATCGGAAGACCAAACCCTTCATAGAGACTTGGGTAAAGGACCGCTTGTGCCCCGCTTAAAAGCCCCACGAGGGTCTCATCCGCGACAAATCCGGTCCGGATCACATCACGGCTTTCGGTTCCCTCGAGGTCGAGATTGCGAAAGACCTGAGCGGAACCTTTGGCACCAACAATGACAAGCTTACAGCGCCTCGGTAGTTTTGTCCGCGCCTTGGCCCATGCCCGCAGCACCAATTTAAGATTTTTGCGCGGCTCGAGCGTTGAAAGAGTCAGAAAATAGGGCTCGTCCACCAATCCCACGGTTTGCTTTGCGGCTTCGATCCTGGCTTCGCTGGCCGGCGCAAATTGCTCATCAACGCCGTTCCAAATCACCGTTATTTTATCGGCCGGAACGCCCAGGTGATCGGCCAGGCGATCGCGAGAGAAGTGGGAGACGGTCACGATCCTGCGGCAACGGCGCGCCAGCCGGGGCAAAAGCAGGCGGTAATAAGTGGCAAAGCCGCGCGAGAACCACTCCGGGTGATCGAAAACAGACGCGTCGTGGATCGTAACAACCTGGTTGGCGACCGAGAGCGGTCCGGTATTGCAAGGGCTCCACAAGGGCCGGCCTCCTCCTGCACGCGGTAGCACGGCTTGCTCCCAGTAATGTCCGCGAACGCCATGAAGCGGAGCTTTGGGCTCGACCACGATATGAGGCGCACCGATGCGGCGAAGATAAGCCGCGGCGACACGTTGCACGCCGGTTTGCGCCTGTCCGCGGAAACGTCCGTTGATCGCCCATTCTGTCATTGTATTTTTCCATGCTGCCGCCATCCGGGTG
>JAATGK010000507.1 GCA_015654715.1 Alphaproteobacteria bacterium | reverse complement strand
TTGTCGAGCTTGGCTTCGGTCAGCCCCTTCCACTTGCCGGGTACGATCATCAAAAGTTTGGGTTTGGACATGGTGGGAATGTGCCGCGTGTTTCGTTGTTTGTCATCCCGGACGCGCCCAAGGCGGTCAGCGGGTTTGGCATTTGGGCGCGATCCGGGACCCACTTGGAAGTCTGGGCAATGTCGCAGTGGATCCCGGCTCGGCGCGCTGCCTCAGAAATTTTGTCTGATCGCCCCAAGCCATCAGGTAGCGCTTGGCCGGGATGACTGTGAACACTGTCACTTCTTCGCTGGAATCGGCGCCGGGGTATCGGCGAGGGTTCGCAAATACGCCAGCAAATCGATGCGGTCCTGGGGCGAGTTCAAACCGGCGTAGCTCATCTTTGACCCCGGCACGGCGGTGTTCGGCGCCTTCAGATAGGTGAACAGTTTTTCGTAGGACCACGGATCGTGATTGGCGCTCATCGCGCGCGAATACGAATAGCCGGAAGCGGTCGCGCGCGGGCGGTCGATCAAGCCCCACAGACTGGGACCGATCATGTTGGGGCCGCTCTGGGAGACGCTGTGGCATTGCTGGCAGCGGGTGGCGACGTCCTTGCCGTGGGGAACGTCCGCGCTTGGCAGCACGGTGGCGAAATCGGGCAGCGGCTCGGTGGCGGCTGGGACGGCAGCCGATTGGCTCTCGGCATCGTCCGGCACCTCCACCGCATAGCCCGGCTTTTTCGGCAGCGGCGCTGTGGTGAGCGCCTCGGCGATGAAATGTATAGCAAGAATAAAGAGCAAAACGCCGAGAACCGCGCCGGCGATCTTGTTCCACTCCCAGGAATCCATAAGGTCTGGCTCCGTGTCATCACTTCAGTGCGTCGTATGTGGCCTTGCGCCAGATGCGAACGAGGACGAAAAAGAGGTCCGCTATGGGACCTCCGGGTGCGACATTACAAGCCCAACCCGGGGCAATAACGCGGCAGACTGTCGCGCTTTTTGGAGGGGAGACCTAATGAAACCGATCGTCCTGATCCCAGCCCGTATGGCCTCTACGCGCCTCCCGGGCAAGCCATTGGCCGACATCGGCGGGGTTCCCATGATCGTGCGGGTGTGGCGCAAGGCTGTCGAGGCGGGGGTTGGCCCCGTCGTGGTCGCTTGCGCCGAAAAGGAAGTGCAGCAGGCGGTGGAAGCGGCCGGCGGGCGGGCGGTGATGACCAATGTGAATCTGCCCTCAGGTTCGGACCGGGTCTGGGCGGCGCTCAACGCCGTCGACCGCGCTTTCGAACATGACTTTGTCGTCAATTTGCAGGGCGACCTGCCGACCTTCGATCCAACCTGCATCAAGTCGGCGCTCGATGCCATGGTGACGACCGGGGGCGAGATCGGCACCTGTGCCGCCGAGATCGACGACCCGGCCGAAGCCGACAATCCGAGCGTGGTCAAAGTCGTCGCCACCTGGGACGTCGGCGGCGTCTATGGCCGCGCGCATTATTTCTCGCGCTCGCGCATCCCCAGCGGCAAAGGTCCGTGGTTTGCCCATGTCGGGCTTTACGTCTATCGCCGCGAGGCGTTGCAGCGGTTCGTCGGGCTGCAGCCGTCGCCGCTCGAACTGCGCGAGAAGCTGGAGCAGCTCCGCGCCATCGAGGCGGACATCAAGATTGCGGTCGGCCGCGTCGACGAAGTGCCGCTCAGCGTCGATACCCCCGCCGACCTCGAGAAAGCACGGGCCGTCGTGGCGCAGGAGAAGTGAGCGCAATGCGGAAAAGTGTGACGCGGTTTTCCGCGAAATTGCGCGAGAGAAATACATGAGCGAAGACACGTTGATTTCCCGCGCCCGCACGGTGGCGTTTCAGGGCGAGCCGGGGGCTTATGCCAATCTCGCCGCCAAAGAAGCGATGCCAACGGCCGAATTCATCGGCAAGCCGACCTTCGAAGCCGCGCTCGCAGCGGTGCGCACCGGCGAGACCGATCTTGCCTTCGTGCCGGTGGAAAATTCGGTTTACGGCCGCATTGCCGACGTGCATCTCTTGGTGCGCCATTTCGGCCGGCCGGTGAAAGGCTTCATCCCCGAAGGCGAGAAAAGCCTGTTCATTCTCGGCGAGCATTTTCATCGCGTCCGCCATCAGCTGCTCGCCATTCCCGGCGCCAAGCTGGAAGACATCAAGACGGTTTACAGCCAAGCCCCGGCGCTCGGTCAGGTGCGCATCGTGACAAAGCAGCTCGGTCTGGTCGAAAAGCAGTGGTCCGATACCGCCGGGGCGGCGCGTCACGTCGCCGAACTGAAAGACCCAACCGCCGCCGCCGTCGCCTCAAGACTGGCCGGGGAGATTTATGGCCTCGACATTCTGAAGGCCGACATCGAAGACGCGCCCAACAACATGACGCGCTTCTTGATCGTCGGCAGCGAACCGGATGATCCACCCAATGACGGCCGCCCGGTGATCACCACCTTCCTGTTCGGCGTGCGCAACATTCCGGCGGCGCTCTACAAGGCGATGGGCGGCTTCGCCACCAACGGCGTCAACATGACCAAGCTGGAAAGCTATCAGCTCGGCGGTTCGTTCAACGCCACCGAATTCTACGCCGACATCGAAGGCCACCCCGATAGCCGCAACGTGCGCCTGGCGCTGGAGGAACTGTCGTTCTTCTCCTCACGCGTGATCATGCTCGGCATCTACCCGGCGCATCCCTACCGCACCGAGATGCCGTGAACGGCGAATAGCGAATAGGGGCTTGACCGGTTCGACCTGCCGGGCCCCATTTTTTCGCTATTCGCTACTTCGGCACTTTGCAGACGAAGCTCGAGGCCTCGTCGACTGGCCCGAAGCCTTTGTAGATGGCCACGCGCGGTTCGGCGCAGAGGGGCCGCGTCGCCATGATCGTGCCGTCCGGCGCGGTGTGATAGCCGGTGATCTCGTCCGGTGCTTCGCCGCTTTCGACCCAACTTACGATCGCCGAATTGGAATCGAAGCCGTTGGGTCCTTCGCCGCCGCCGCAATGGCCCATTGACGGAATCAAGAACAGCCGTACGAAAGTGTCGGCACCTGGATTTTTCTCGTGCACGGCATGGAAGTAGTCGAGCGTGTTGAACGGTGACAACTGGCCGTCGCTCCAGCCGTGATAAATAAGCAGCTTGCCGCCGTGCGCCTTGAAGGCGGACAGGTCCGGATTGGTCGCGTCCATCATGCCACCCAGTTCCCGGTCGAGCGGCCCCATGGCGCGATCGGGGTCATAGGTCGCCACGCTCCAAGACGGCCTTTGTTTCAGCGCCTGGATCAACAGCGTTTCCTTGAACGGATCGTGGCCGGGGAAGAGGCTGTGGGGCCCTGGCACATAGGTCACGCCTAGCGCCAGACCGGGATAAAGCTTCAGCCCCTTGGGGGTAGTTTGTGGCCCATACAATGTTTTCGCGCGCGCCACTTGCGCTTTGGTCAGGCAGCCCGGCTTGTCACCGGCTTTGCATTGTACCTTCGACCAATCGAACTTGCAGGCCCTCGGATCGGTGATGAAACCGTCTTTGGTGCCATCGCCGCTGTCGCATTGCGCCACCATCGCTTTGGAAAGCAGCGACAGCTTGGCCTGCGGCAGTTCGCCTTTTGGGTTCAGCCGCGCCCGCCAGGCTTGAACGAAACCGATCGATTGCAGGCGCACGAAATTGATCGCCGGGGCCCCGGCGACGATGCCGTCGTAATCTTCGGGATAGCGCTCGGCCTCGCTCAAAGCCTGCCAGCCGCCCGCCGAGCAGCCGGTGAAATAGCTCTTTTTCGGTTCGTGGCCGTAATAAGCGGCGATGATCTTCTTGGCGGTGACCGCCATCAAGTGATGGCCGCGATGGGCGAAATTTTCCACCCGCTCGGGATGGCCCGCGGCCCAGCTCGCATCGAAAAAGCCGTCCGGCGTCTCGTGACCAGTGTCGGTCGAAGCGGCGGCAAATCCGGCGCCCACCGCGCGCGCCATGTCCGGATAATTCAGAGCCCCGGTCAGTCCGCCATTGCCGACGCCTTCGAAGCGATGGTTCCAGATGTCGGGCATCCAGACCTCGACCCGGATTTCCTTGTCGATGGTCAGCGCTACGCGGCAGAACGAGGTGTGGGCTTCGGCGCGCCTAGCCAAGGCATTGAACAGCGATTTGGGAAACAGCCAGCCCGGCGCCACATGCTCCGCCGCCGTGATCCGCACGTTCTCGAGCTTCAGCTCCGCCAGCCCTTTGCAAGTTGCCGGCGTGCCTTGCGCCCACGCCCCCGCGCCGGACAAAGCCGCCGCCGCGATCAGCGCAAAAGCAAAACGACGGACGAACATGAACATTCTCCCGGCGGAATTTGGCGTGAGGCTAAGCCGGAACAATGAACGAAAAGCTCCTGCCGTCTTTTCGGCCCCGCGCCTTGCGCGTGCGCCTTACTCTTCCGCCCACCCCTGAATCAAATGCCAAGCAATGGCCGACTTCATCGGGCCGCGGCGGCCTTCGATGCGGCCTTCCAGCAGCGCGCGGGCTTCGGCCTTGCTGTACCACACCGCATCGGCGATCTCGCCGGGATCGAGCTTTAGCGTGTCGCCGTCGCATTCGGCATAGCAGCCGACCATTAGTGCGGCGGGGAACGGCCAGGGCTGACTGGCAAAATAGCGTACCGGCCCCGCCACGACGCCCGCTTCCTCGAACAATTCGCGCCGCACCGCTTCCTCGATGCTTTCGCCCGGCTCCATGAACCCGGCCAGGCAGGAAAAGAAATCCGGCGTCCAGTTGGCATTGCGGGCCAGAAGACAGCGCTCGCCGAAGGTCGCCAGCATGATCACCGCCGGATCGGTGCGGGGGAAATGCTCGGTGGCGCAAAGCGGGCAGACGCGCCTTGTGCCGGCGTCGGTGATGACGGTCTTGGCGCCGCAGCGCGAACAGAAACCGTTCCGGCCGTGCCACTCGATCATGCCTTTGGCTTGGCTGAGGATGGCAAGGTCGTGATGGCGGAGGAGCTGCGAGGCAATGCGCAGGTCGCGGAACTCGCCATAAGGCTTCAGCGCTTCGGGCGCCTCGAGATTGTCGGACAGGTCGAGGGCAAAAAACGGCGTTTCGACGTCGAGACCGAGAAACACCAACGCCGCTCCCGGCCCCGCCAGCGTCCCGATCAAACCGGCCGGGATCGAGGCCGCCTTCAGCCCGGGTGCGCCGGTGACCAGCACTTGAGTCTGCCACAGCGGCAGCACCCGGCCGCGGCGGAGTTGCTCGGCCATCCAGGCGAGGTCGCTGCGCTTGTCCGAGCGGCGGTCGAGGGGATTTCCGGTAAACGGGAGCATCGGGCTAACACCTTTCT